>CAYVRD010000006.1:36008-39192 GCA_964454195.1 uncultured Clostridia bacterium | reverse complement strand
TCAAAGAACATTCGGCTGGGTTTTAAGGCCCAAGCCCTATATTTATCTTACAAGATAGGGATAATTATATTGCATTCGAACATTTCAATAACTTAAATCCTGTTGATAGGTGATTAGAAACAAGACCACCTGCCCTACGACGAGGATGGGGTTTGGGGCTGGCCCCAACATCCATATTAAGCCGCAATTTTGAATAGGTACACTTCATATGGAGTTTGATAATTATGTGTTTGATGGGGGCGTTCGTTGTTATATTCCAGGACATATAGACAAATCTAAACTCAAACATACTTAGATGGGTCTGTTTTTTTGTTGATATTATAACTCCATAAATTCTCGATAAAAACTTTTCCTTTGCTGATAACTGTTCTATGTTAACGAAGGCACTGAAATGTGCAAATTGACTACTAGGAATGAAGGTGATATAATAAGAATTGTAATACAATGTATTACAATTAATCGCTGGAGGTGATCCTATGAGTACAATTTCACTAAGATTAAATGATAAAGAGGATATGCTAATTAGAAAATATGCTGAACTTCATAATATGGAATTATCAGCATTTATTCGACAAGCCGTCATTGAAAAAATTGAAGACGAATATGACTTGACCTTATTTAATAAAGTTTGGGACGAGGAACATAATAAAGAACGAATAAGCCATGATGAGCTGAAAAGAGAACTTGGTTTATGAAATATCGTGTTGAGTACACAAAGACGGCTGTAAAGCAGCTAAAAAAAATGGATAAAACTATTGTAACATTTATTTTGTCTTTTATTGAGGAAAAACTGGTGGACTGTGAAAATCCGAGACTGTATGGGAAAGCTTTGCAAGGTAATCTAAATGATAAATGGCGATATAGAGTAGGTGAATATAGGATTCTTGCAAGAATTGAGGATGATACTGTAATAATCACTGTTGTTGAAGTTGGCCATCGCAGAGATATTTATAAGGATTAACAAAAAAGACAAAGGGACGTTTCATTTGTCTTTTTTGATACTCTTATTATAACTCTTATGATATTGAAACAGAAGGGCAGAAAAAACTAAAGCATAAAGGTTTTGTATTTTATTGGGAACTATAAATAAACAAGCTAGCATAGGTCATATGTCCCTCCAATGCTTTTGCTGTTACTTGCTGGCGAACTGGAAAAGGTATACCAGATAGAAATAAACGGTGGCAAGGTATATGTAATAGGTATGTAGGTATGGAGGATCTGATTGATTATTGATAGATTATATGCAGCAGTATTTTGGCGCTCAACTTCAGATAAAGAAGAAGCACAAAAGATATTACAAAGCATTGGACATGGACAGCAAAAGGGATGGAAACAAGAGAGGACAAGCGAAACGTCCCCATGCCCTACCCAAAACGTCCCCATGCCCTACCCATGCCCTATTTTGAAAAAAGTAGTCTGTACAGGGTGAGAAAATGCAAATCAACGACTTTTTGAAACAATTTATATACTTCTTGAAAGAGAACGAGTGACAGCATCTGAGCTTGCAGACCGCTTTGAAGTATCTGTTCGCACTATATATCGTGATATAGATACCCTATCAGCAGCAGGCATTCCTGTTTATATGAAAAAAGGCTCAGGTGGAGGAATTTATATTTTGCCTGGGTTTGTACTAAACAAGGCTGTGCTAACAGATGAAGAAAAAAGAAATATTATTTCGGCTCTTCATGCAGTTGATGCAGTTAGCTTAGATGAGAGGGATACGGCACTGCAAAAGCTATCCTCATTTTTTGGTCAGGTTAATGCTGACTGGATAGAGGTTGATTTTTCTTCTTGGAGCAGCAACGGGGAGGAAGTTAATTTATTTGCTAAGTTAAAGCAAGCTATTTTGAGTAAGGAACTAGTGTCTTTCCTTTATCACAGCGGTCAAAGTAGTAGCATGATGCGCACTGTTGCCCCATTGAAACTATGCTTTAAAGGACAGGGCTGGTATCTTTATGGTTTTTGCAGTCTGCGTAAAGACTACCGCTTTTTTAAGCTGCGTCGCATTAAGGAACTGTTGGTTTTGGAAGAACATCATAACCAAATAGCTCCTCAAACTGTATTAGATAAGCCCAACATTTTTAAGGAGGAAATGATTGAATTAAAACTTAAATTAACTCCGGCCATGGCATTTCGTGTATACGATGAGTTTTCTAATATAGAAACTCTTACAGACGGCAGTTTTATAGTAAAGCAGGTTATGCCAAAAGGGGAATGGATTTATTCATATATCTCATCATTTGGAATTGATTGTGAAGTACTTGAACCTCTGGTTATTCGTAATTACATAAAAGAGTGCCTTCAAAAGTCCTTAAACAATTATCTTTAATATGACATGATGTTGTCAAATAAGTGATGTTATACTGGTTTTTAAAAAGGAGTTAACGTGTTATGGGAAAAATGGACTACAAAAAAGCGTTTAAGGACTTATATAACCCTAAAGCTGAACCATCGGTGATTGATGTTCCAGAGATGACTTTTATTCAGATCGATGGCAGAGGAAATCCTAACGAGTCAGATGGGGAGTATCAAAAAGCAGTAGAGCTGTTATATGCTCTGTCCTACACCATCAAGATGATGCCTAAAAGCGGAAAGATTCTACCTTATTATTTTGAATATGTAGTTCCACCCTTGGAGGGGCTTTGGTGGCTTGCCGATAGTCATGAATTTGATTACAGTAGTAAATCAAAGTTTTGTTGGACTTCTATGATACGTCAGCCTGAGTTTGTGACAGAAGAAGTGTTTGCTACTGCTTGTGAACTAGTAGAAAAGAAAAAGAAACTAGACTCTTCAACCGCCAGACTGACTCGATTCACCGAAGGACTTTGTGTGCAGTGTATGCATATCGGCCCTTTTGACGATGAACCGACCACATTAAAGAAAATGAGTGGATTTATGGTAAATAATGGACTCGCTTGTGACCTATCAGATACGCGTCGTCACCATGAAATTTATCTATCAGACCCTAGGAAAATTGACATAACCAAGATGAAAACCATCTTGCGGCACCCTGTCAGGAGGTAATGAACGAGACAAAGGAAAGACAAAGGGACGCTTCGTTTGTCTTGTTGATGCTCTTTTGATATTGAAAATATAAAAAACAAAAGGGCAGAAAAACTAGGCTTGAAGGATTTTTATTTTTGACCATTATAGAGAGGACAAGCGAAACGTCCCCATGTCCACC
>CAYVRD010000006.1:22961-35908 GCA_964454195.1 uncultured Clostridia bacterium | reverse complement strand
AGAATAAAGTATCTCCAGCCCTAATAGTGTATGCAAAGCTACCGGGTGGGCAAGTGATAGTTTGACTTGGTATACAAATCACTTGACCTATTTGCAGGTTGTTAGGGTCAATGCCTGGGTTGATAGCAACTATAGCACTAACAGTAGTATTGAATCTTTGAGCCAGCAAGAATAAAGTATCTCCAGCCCTAATAGTGTATGCAAAGCTACCGGGTGGGCAAGTAGGTGTCGCTGTAGGAACAGGCCACCAAGGAGAGCAAGGAAGGCATCTATCCGTCATATAATTCGCCTCTTTCATATAATTTATTCACCATAACGTGGTGTAAAATATTATATGTTCAATGTAGAAAAATGCTAATAAATATCAAAAAATGTACCTTTAATACCTCCCTTGCTATTGCTATAAGAGATAATTCGAAAATATTAATTTTATATTGACACTATCTATGCTATTAAAATATAATGCAGCTACTACAGCAAAAGTAGGAAAAATAACTTGAAATTGCGCTATATCTGCCCAATATGATGGGAAGATAAAGTTGAATATAATAGCAGGGAGGATGCATAGATGGTAAAAGTAGATTTAAATGCGGATCTGGGGGAAAGCTTTGGCAACTATCAGATAGGCAATGACGAAGAAGTCCTAAAGTATGTAACCTCTGCTAACGTTGCTTGTGGGTTTCATGCAGGAGATCCTCTTGTAATGGAGAAAACAATAAAGCTTGCTCTAGAAAACCAGGTGGCGATCGGTGCTCACCCAGGTTTTCCCGACTTACTTGGCTTTGGCAGACGAAACATGCAGCTAAGCCCAGCTGAGGCAAGGGCATATATTATATATCAGATAAGTGCTCTCCAGGGCTTTGTCAAAGCAGAAGGAGCAAAGCTGCAGCACGTTAAACCTCATGGTGCCCTCTATAATATGGCTGCTGCAGACTACAAATTGGCCAGAGCAATAGCAGAAGGGGTTGCAGCAGTAGATGATCAGCTTATTTTAGTTGGCTTAGCAGGCTCTGAGCTTGTCAAAGCAGGCCAGGATGTGGGTTTGGCAGTAGCAAGCGAGGTCTTTGCCGATCGGGCCTATAATCCTGACGGCAGCCTAGCTCCACGGGTACAAAAGGGAGCTGTCATAGCGGACAAACTAGAAGCGGCAGATCGAGTGATTAAAATGGTAACTCAGGGAAGGGTTACAGCTATTGATGGCAGCAATATAAATATTAAGGCAGATACAATATGTGTCCATGGGGATAACTGTCAGGCAGTGGAGATAGTTAAGCATATCAGAATGAGGCTATCAGAATCCAGTGTACAAGTATCAGCAATGGGAGAGATATGAAAGATGAACATAGAGTATAAGGCAGTTGGTGATAGAAATTTGCTTATACAGTTTCCCGGTCAAATTTCCCTCCAGGTGAACGAGCAGGTTAGAAAAATGTATTTGGCCATTGAAAAGCATGAAATAAAGGGAATAGAAGAAGCTATCCCCGCCTACTGTTCTTTGCTGATTAGCTATAACCCACTGGTGGTTAAAGCCGAAAGTCTTAAAAAACAGCTTCTGCATATTGAAGAACTGTTAATGGAGATTGATGTGCCCGAGCCTAGAATTATTGAGGTGCCGACCCTTTATGGAGGAGATTTCGGTCCGGATCTGGAGTTTGTGGCAAAGCACAACAGCCTTGAAGAAGATGAAGTAATAAAAATACATAGTCAAGCTGATTACCTAATATATATGCTTGGCTTTACCCCAGGGTTTCCATATCTGGGAGGCTTATCACCTCGCATTGCTACTCCAAGACATGCCAACCCCCGTTCGGCTATACCTCCAGGCAGCGTAGGAATTGCTGAGACTCAGACCGGCATATATCCCATAGAAAGCCCAGGTGGTTGGCGGATTATAGGGAGAACACCCCTTAAACTGTTTAACCCTAAGCATAGCCCTTTTTTTCTACTGCAGCAGGGGGACTATTTGCGATTTGTTCCCATTAATCTAAGACAATACATGGAAATAGAAGTGGAAGTGGAGAAAGGAGAGTACCGGTCATTGCTATGAGTTTTATCAGGATAATTGAACCAGGTCCTCTAAGTACAATTCAGGACAAGGGCAGAATAGGGTATCAAAAGTATGGTATGCCAATGTCCGGCGCTATGGATTTGTTTTCTTATCGAGTGGCAAATAAGTTGGTGGGGAATTGGGAAGGAGCAGCGGCAATAGAATTTACTCTAGGTGGACCAGCTATAGAGTTTATGGCTGAGGGGAAAATTGCTATTACTGGAGCTGAAATTGCTCCTTTTATAGATGACAGGCCTGTTCCCTTATGGCATACCTTGGTAGTGAACAAAGGTAGCGTACTTACCTTTCAAAAGATGAAAGCTGGGCTGAGAGGCTATATAGCGTTTGCTGGCGATGTAATAGTCCCTGCTGTTTTAAATAGCAGATCAACCTACCTCAAAGGACAAATTGGGGGATGCAATGGGCGCAAGCTGATGCGGGGAGACTTGCTGGAAATAGGGAACTATCATGAAAAAAATCCTAATCAAGGCTATCGACTGCCAAATGCCCTTTTGCCATCATATGGCACCACAGAAGAGATAAGGGTTGTCCTAGGCCCCCAGGAACAACTCTTTACAAAAGAAGGCTTACGCACCTTTTTAACATCTCCATACCAGATAACCAATCATTCGGACAGAATGGGCTATAGGTTGAAAGGACCGGTTGTTACCCATGTGGACAAGGCAGATATAATCTCCGATGGAATTCCCTTGGGGGCCATCCAAGTGCCGGGAGATGGCCAGCCCATAATAATGATGGCAGATCGCCAGACAGTAGGAGGCTATGCAAAGATTGCCACCGTTATTTCCACTGATATTTGCACATTAGCCCAAATGCCGCCTGGCAGCATGATAAGCTTTAAATCAGTATCCCTGGATGAGGCTTACGCTGCTATAGAAGAACAAGAGAAAAGGATCAACAGCATTGAGGAGGTAGAAACCACCTCTGTTAACAGCCGGATTTTTAAATTGGCTATTGCAGGCAAGAATTATATAGTAGGTGTTGAAGAGGTATAGTAACAGGCTTAATCGGCCTGTTTTTTTATGTGCAAGATGAGAGGGACGGGGGTAATCTCTACACGACTTATTTCTGGTCGTCAGGGGAATTGTATATGATGACAGGATCTCCAGTAGACTTAATTTTTACTTTCTCCTTTTTCAGTGTCTCTTCAACTCTATGATTTTTTACAGATTTATTTTTGTAAACAGACACATCATTTAAGGGTTTTGGATGTTTAGTAATCTCAATTTTTTCTTTGCTAAGGGGAATGCGGATAGTTTCTGTGCTGGCATTTTCATCATGTGACTTGGGATTAAGAGTTTTCTTTTGAATTACCAACTCTTCCCGTTTAACAGGCACGGCTATATTCTTTATATCTCTAATAATCTCCTTATGGAGTGATACTTCACCTGTTTGTACCCGTTCTTTTGATATATTTAATTTTTCTTCCTTTAGCTGGACTGTAGTACTCGGTAGTTTTTTATTTTTAGAAGGGGTAGCTATGTGCATTAGATAGATAATTAGGCCGCCAATTAATAGACCTACAATTATAATATTAAAAATCATATGTAGCCTAGCCTCCATACAAAAATTTTTAAGACACCTCACAATCTTTACAGATATGGGAGGTGTCATTTGTTTTAGTTTTAGTTATCTAGTGTAGATGATTATCTGAATCTATGATATTCGGATCGCCAGATCTTTTTACACGAGCCTCTTCGTGCTTAAGAGTTTCTTCAATTGATTCCTTTTCTTCAACTTCCCGCTTGTGGGCAGATATTTCTCCAGTTAAGAAGGTGTCTTTGTCCACATGCACCTCTTCCTTGCTTACCGGGATGTGAATAGTTTCCTCATCACCTATTGGAGCATTACTAAACTCGTTATTAATATCTCTTCTTTCTATTACAACCTCTTCATGGGTAACTGGCACATCAACCCGTTTCTTTTCCTCGATTATTTCTTTTTGTAAGGCAACCTCACCTATTCTATCTCTATCCTTAGAAATATCCAGCTCTTCCTTGCGAAGTAGAAGCTTGCCATTATCAGCAAACTCGGTTTTTTCAGCTTCTTTTTTATCTGAACCAAACAATCCCATAATGATCCCTCCTGAATTTTTATTAATTTGTACTTTTTTAGGTTACCCTTTGACAAATATAATATTCGGGGGTGTTATTGGCAAAAAATCCTTGCATATAAGTTTAATTAGTGGTAAACTATTGAAGTTAGTTATTAATCGATTGCTTATTTAAAGCTATTTAGAAATACTTGGCCCCTATTTTCTGGAACAATAAGAAACTATTCCCCTTTCTTGTCTATCCTAATAATCTTCAGAAATGAATGATTTTGTTGAAAGTAGTGTTATTCTAGATATGGAATTTGAATATAAGTTGCCTATTTTCTAACATCCATCGCTATGTTAGTTTTTTATGCAAAATTCCATTAGCCAGCTTGTTTGATAGATAATTGATAACGCTAAGATACTAAATCCGTTCTATATATAATGAAGATAAAGGGATAAAGAGGAGATGTAGTTATTACACAAAATGTTATATTTGCACTTATTGGTTTGTTTCTAATAACAGCTTTTACCAATATACTTGCTACAATGAAAACAATATTAATATCAAAAAAAATTATGAATCCGGTGTACGGTTTGGTATATGTGGATGCTATGATATTTGCCACGGTTGTAACTAAGGTTACTAGCTCGGAGGGAATTCATTTTACTGTTGCCTATGCTTTAGGAAGAACCCTAGGTGTGTTTGTGGGAAATAAAATAGAAGAAAGATTAGCCTTGGGAATTTTAGAAGTGGACATACTTTTAGAAAATAAAGCTATGATGATAAAAATAGCAGAAAACTTAAGAAGTGAAGGTTATACTGTTAATAATTTCTTGGCTCGTGGCAATAATGGGGATCGAGGGTACAAAGTAGAAGTAGTTATTAAACGAAATGAATTTAAAGTACTAGAAGGCATCTTGAATGAATGTGGTGTGAGTAACCCAACGCTAAAGATAAAGAATCTTAGCAAGGTAAATGGTGGAATAAATACTACCAGAGTTAAAGTGGTTGAACCAGCAGTACGATAGGCCAAAACACCTTATTAGTGCAAATAGCCGGCCTGACATCATCAAAGTGTTAGTCTTAGAGCCAGAGATTATATTTATGGACGAGCCATTTGCAGCATACAAAAAAATAGCTAGGGGTGCCGAAAAGGTCGGCTGAGATAAAGATCCTATAAATTCTTTGACCCTTTAACCTGATCTGGGTAATGCCAGCGTAGGGAAGTTGTAGAAAACTAGTTAGAATTTAGCTAATGAACACAAATCCCACTTTTGGGATTTGTGTTTTTGTTTTTACAAAAAATAATGATGAAAGGTGTGATAGCATGACCCAATTAGCTGCTGCTAAAAAAGGAATTGTGACAGAGGAAATGAAAAAAGCTGCTTTACTAGAAGGGATAGCTCCAGAGGAACTGAGAAAAAAAATAGCCTTAGGAGAGGCTGTATTACCCTGTAACATTAACCACAAGGAGATTAAACCAATTGCTGTGGGAAAAGGATTGTCTACCAAGGTCAATGCCAATATTGGCACATCGGATGCATACCCAGATTTAGAAAATGAGATGGAAAAGCTACATACAGCTATCCAAGCAGGTGCCCATTCCATCATGGATTTGAGTACAGGTGGCGATATAGACAAGGTTAGGAGAAGTATTATTGAAAAAAGCCCAGTTATGGTAGGAACTGTACCCCTATATCAGGTACTAGTTGAAACTCAGAAAAGCGGCAAGGGCATAGTGGAAATGACTGCTGAGGATATCTTTGAGGGGATAGAAAAGCACTGTAAGGATGGTGCTGACTTTATTACTGTCCACTGTGGTGTAACCTTAGAAGTTATTGAAGAATTGAAGGAAAAAGGCAGAGTTATGGATATTGTCTCTAGAGGTGGCTCTTTTATTGCTGCTTGGATGCTTCATCATAAAAAGCAAAATCCTTTATTTGAACAATACGATAAATTGCTGGAAATAGCTAAAAAGTATGATGTCACCTTAAGCTTAGGTGACGGATTAAGACCAGGATGTCTGGCTGATGCTACTGATTCCCCTCAAATTAAAGAATTAATTGTCTTGGGTGGACTAGTAAAAAGGGCGCGAGAAGCAGATGTACAGGTCATGGTAGAGGGGCCGGGACATGTTCCTTTAGATCAGATAGAAGCTAATATGAAGCTAGAAAAAACTCTATGCTACAATGCTCCCTTTTATGTACTAGGTCCTCTAGTGACAGATATAGCCCCAGGCTATGATCATATTACCTCTGCAATAGGTGGAGCTATCGCTGCATCTAGCGGAGCCGATTTTCTTTGTTACGTTACACCTGCCGAACACCTGGGATTGCCGACTATTGAAGATGTTAAAGAAGGTGTAATCGCAGCAAGAATTGCAGCCCATGCTGCAGATTTAGTAAAAGGGGTTAAAGGGGCTTGGGAATGGGACATGGAAATGGCAAAAGCTCGGAAAAATTTAGATTGGGAAAAACAAATTCAGCTTTCTATTGATCCTGAAAAAGCGGCAAAGATGCGCAAGGAGAAGAATGAGGATGGCCAAGAATGTTGTACCATGTGTGGTAAGTTTTGTGCATACAAATTAATAAGTGAGTACATAGGCGAGACTGTTACAAAGTGCAGATAACGTCACATTGTATACTAAGAACTACCACCTGAAATATCTGCTTTGTATTGACATAATATATGAAAATAGATATATTTTAAATGAAGTTATTTTATAAAAGATTCCTATTGACAGACTATATTAAAATGCTATATAAAAGTATAAAAGAGTTAAAAACAGATCGGGCGAGGTGATTTATGAATCCAACAAAAGGACAGATGGAAGATGAAATTACTAAGGTCGTGGTTCAATGGGAAAAAGAATACAAGGGTCGGGGGCCAACCGAGGCAAGGACAGATATTCTGCGTAACATGGTGATTGTTTCATTAAAGGGTATTCTGTCTCCAGCTGAGCAGCGGTTAGCCAAAGACAAGGAAGGGATGATTCTAATCAAAAAGGTGCGGCAGCAGCTAGTTGAGCAGGGGCGTCCTGAATTAGAAGCTATAGTAAATAGAATAACAGGTGTTAAGGTAGTTTCTTTACACACTGATATTAGTACAAAAACAGGTGAAAGGGTTTTCGTATTTGTCACAGAGCGCAATATCATAGATTGATAATATAATAGGTTGGAAGTCTATTTAAAGGGTATATTTTATCAGTTAGCAAGAAATCCAACACAAAATACGCCCAGTATTTTGTGTTGGATTTCTTATTATATAAATATTATATTTTGGGAGGGATATTTTATGGCAACAACTAATTACCGGGTTCTTCCCGGACCAGAAGGATATTTACCACCATCTGCAGCTTGTATGGGAAATGAACTTCCAGAGCAAGGCCGGTCGCTAGTGGAAGGAGAGATGGTAGATCAAGAGGTAGCATTAAAGAAAATTGCCGAAAAGCTACTAGCAGCGAAGAATCCAGTTTTTTTCCCGGGTCCTCTACTGCTGTGGGATTGGAAGCCAGGTGTGGCAGAAAAGGCCCAAGCCCTTAAGGATTTAGCAATTGCGGCTGGAGCCAAGATTATTCCAATGCCCGACTATCGCCCTAAATACCCTATGATCAATCCCGACGTAGAGATTAATCCTAATCATCCTAATTTAACAATTTGGCACAACAAAATTGATGTCTGTCTCTTTGCGGGGGTACATTGCCATTATGCTAATGTGGCCCTGAAGATTATTCGAGGCGGTACTGACTGTTATACTATTGCCTTGTGTGCAGAAATAGGCCATGAGGATGCTATGATTACATTGCGAGATGCAGGTCTTGATACTATTAAGACCTTGACTAAGCTGGTTGAGGAAATTAAAAGGAGGGGAGAAGGGTGATGGAGCAAAAAGTAGTAACTCCTGAATACCTCTTATTTGATGCAGCAAAAGAGAATCAATTTATAACGGGCAGTGAAGCGGTGCGAGAGGCTATTAGAAGAGCCAACGTAGATATGGCCATATCCTATCCCATTACTCCCCAATCGGAGAGCATGCATCTAGTTGGAGATCTCTATGCTGAAGGATATGTTAAAGACTATTTTCGAGGTGAAAACGAGTTTGCAGTTATGTCTTCTGTAGCTGGGGCATCCATGGCTGGTATAAGGGTTTTTACAGCTACCGGTGGTCCTGGAACATTAAGAGCTTTTGAGATATTCTCCACCTGGGCTGGTGCCAGACTACCAATCGTCTGTGCTTTTATGACCAGAGGGGTGAACTCGCCCCTAACTATTCAGCCCGATACTATTGAGATGGCTTACATGCTGGACACGGGAATTATGATGCTTCATGCAGAGGATTCTCAAGATCTCTATGACATGATCCTTAGTGCCTTTGTAATTGCAGAAAAAACAGATGTTCACATTCCGGTTGGCGTATTCGTCGACGGGTTCTTTGTAACCCATACAAGGGATCAGGTTCATATTGCTGCTGAAAAGACTATTAAATTGCCTCCTTATGACCCCAACTGTTCGCCAGTTCCAATCATGGATATGGAGAATGTACCCTTTAGACAAATGCGTGATCCCTTTGTGATGAAGAGCAACTTCATTAGCTATGCTGCCCATGCATCCTGGCAACAAGAAGTAATGGCTGCTGCCGAGCGGGCGCGAAAATATATCAAGAAATATATTGGTGGTTTGATTGAAACAGAAAACGAAGACGCAGAAATATTGATTATGACCTCTGGCACCAGTGTTTCTCAAGCGCGAGAAGCCATTGCAATAGCTAAGGAGGAAGGAATTAATGTAGGCCTAGTGAAGATAAAAAGCATTCGCCCCTTTCCCGACCAAGAAATTGCAGCACTAGCAAGAAACGCTAAAACAATCATAGTTCCTGAGTTTAATCGGGTAGGCTGGCTAGCTAGAGAGATTAAAAATGTAATTGAAGATACTAGAAAGGTTGTAGGAGCCCCAAGGGTTTATGGAGGCATGACCATGCCACCAGAACTTATCTTAGAGGAAATCAGGAGGTGTGCCAAGTGAGTAAGAACATCTTTAAGATAACGCCTGCCTTTGCTGAAATAATGCCAGCAGAATACACTGAGCTTATAGAATCTGGTCCATATGGTAAAGGTTACGGAGTCTCAGATTTGGGATCCTTTAAGGAGCTACTCGAAGAACATCCTCTGTGTGCCGGCTGTGGCTTGGCTCTATCCTTGCGATTGATTTTAGCATCCTTGCCAAATCCTGAGGATACTATTATTGTGGGATCCACTGGATGCAGTGCTCTTGCCTTTCCACAAGTAGCAGTACAGAATATCCACTCCCTATTTGGAAATCAAAATGCTGTGGCCGCAGGCTTGAAACGGGCTTTAAAGCTTAGATTCCCTGATAAAGTCAAAGATGTGGTAGTAATAGCAGGGGATGGAGCCACTGCCGATATCGGATTAGATATGGTTATGCAATCCTGGTTTCGAGGAGAAAACATCACAACTATTATGCTAGATAATGAAGCATATGCCAATACAGGGGGTCAGGAGAGTGGCATGTCCCCTGAAGGAACAGTGTTAAATATGGCTCCTACGGGCAAGAAATTTCCCAAAGTAACTCTGCCCGAGATTGCTATTCAATCTGGCTGTGCTTACGTAGGGGAAACCTCCCCATCAAATCCAAAGAAACTGGGGAAAATGGTTAGACAAGCAATTTTAGTAGCTAGAGAAGTGGGGCCTACTTATATTCAAGTTTTTAGCCCATGTCCCACTAACTATAAATTTAAGCCAAAAGAAACTGTTAGCCGAGCTAAGCAACGGGAAAAGGAAGGCACTTATCAGCATAAAGAATTCATTACTGACCAGGCGAAGGAGCTACTTGCACGGATAGAGGAGGGGGGAAGCAAATGAGCAAAAGAACATGGATCAGGATGTCAGGTTTAGGGGGTCAAGGGGTGGTAACAGCAGCCCACATATTAGGCGCTGCTGCAACTAAAGAAGGGAAATTTAGTACGGTAAATCCCTTTTTCGGTGCGGAAAAAAGATTGGCCCCGGCAGAAAGCTACGTTCGTATATCCTCTGAGAAAATCAATGAAAGAGGAGAAGTATTATTTCCCAACATTATTATGGTGTTTCATCCCCACGTTATTACCCTAGGAAAATGCTATACAATGCCTTTCTTTGATGGGCTACAAGAAAACGGAATAATCATAGTGAATTCAGAATCTCCGCTACCTTTAAAGTCAGATGATGTACAAAAATTACTGGATATCAATGCTAAGCTTTATTATGTACCGGCCACGGAAGTGGCACAACAGGTGGGCGGAACTGAATTGTCCACAAATATGGCTATGCTGGGTGCACTGCTTGGTATCACCCAATTAGTGTCGTTGGATATTTTAAGAGAGGCCATAGCGGAGCGTTTTGGTGGCGGCAAGTTTATTGCATCGGGAACCACTGCCGTATTAGACGACGCCCTGAAGGGTAAGTTCGAAAAAATTACTCAATTAGTAGAAAAAAACTTAGAGGTAGTAGAGGCGGCGATTAAGGGTACCACCGAGTTTGATTTAAAAGGTTTTATCAATAACTCAGAGGGGGCACAGAAGAATGTATGTTGCAGCTAAAGTAGATGAAGCCAAATGCACAGGATGCAAGCTATGTATCTTCACCTGTCCAGATCCCAACGTCATAGCATTTAAAAAAAATGATAAAAAAGTGGCGGTAGACGAGAGTCGTTGTAAGGGCTGTGGGCTATGTGTAGAATTATGTCCGAAAAAAGCACTGGATATATCATGATGATACAACAAAGGGAAGTAAGTGCTGAGCATCTGCTATTTGAAGCCCCTCGAGAAGAAGTATTTATTACTGGTAGTGAAGCAGTTGCTGAAGCAATAAAGAGGGCAAATGTTGATATGGCCATTGCATATCCAATTACTCCCCAGAGTGAAAGCATGCATTTAGTAGGAGATTTATATGCTAAAGGATATTTAAAAGACTATTATCGGGCAGAGAACGAATTTGCAGTTATGGCTGCCATTCATGGAGCTTCCCTGGGTGGCGGCAGAGTTTTCACCGCTACCAGTGGCCCAGGGACCCTTAGAGCGATGGAAATGTTTCCAGTGTGGGCAGGGTCTAGACAGCCCATCGTCTGCGGTTTTATGTGTCGGGGGGTATCCCTACCCCCTTCAATTCAACCTGAGAACATTGAGATGGCCATGCTATTGGACACGGGAATGATTATGCTTCACGCTGAATCAGCCCAAGACTTCTTTGATATGCTTTTAGTTGGTTACGCTGTGGCAGAAAAGACCGATGTCCATTTGCCTATAGGTGTATTTGTAGATGGCTTTTTTGTCACCCATACCAGGGATGCAGTACTTCTACCACCGGAAGATATCAAATTAGAAGCCTACAGCTCCCGCTGTGCACCTGTTCCAGCCTTTGATATGGAAACACCACCAATAAGAGTGGTGAGGGATCCATTGTTAAACAAAAGCAACTTCATAAGCTATGCAGCAAATGCCAGTTGGCACCAAGAGGTATTAGCTGCTGCCGATCGCTCCAAAAAACATCTCAGCTGTTATCTAAAAGGTATGATTGAAGTAGAGAACCCTGAGGCTAGTGTGTTTTTGGCTGCATCGGGAACTGCCGTATCCCAAAGCAGGGAAGCAGTTAAAGCCTTAAAAGAGGAAGGCATTGAAGTAGGGTTGATTAAAATTAAGTCAATTCGTCCTTTCCCAACTCAAGAGATAATACAGGCTACAAAAAATGCCCAACTCATCGTAGTACCTGAATTCAATGCAGGTGGGTGGCTAGCGAGAGAGATAAAAGCTATTCTAAATAATAACCATCGAGTAGCCGATGGACCTAGGGTTTTTGGTGGAATGACCATGCCAGTAGAGTTGATAACAGATACTGTCAAAGGTGAAATGACAAAAAGAGGATTACTAGCGCTCCAGGAAAAGGCGGAAATGGGAGGTCTGAATAATGTCTAACCAAATTATTAAGCCTGTGGATGCCTTTAAGGAATATTTACCCAAGGAATACCAGGAGTTAGTGGACAATGGACCCTATCATCAAAGTAGAAGTTTAAAAGACTTAGGAACTTATAAAGAGATGATTGGCGAGCATCCCCATTGTGCAGGCTGTGGTGTGGCGTTAGGCATTCGATTAGTTATCGCAAGCTTACCCCAGCCAGCCGATACCATTATCGTGGGAACCCCTGGATGCTCCTTTTTTGCACTAGCCCAGACAGGTGTTAATTATTCAAATACAGCCTTTGGCAATCAGAATGCAGTAGCGTCAGGATTAAAAAGAATGTTAAGTATAAGGTATCCTGATCAGATAAAGGACGTATTAGTTTTAGTTGGAGATGGAGGCATCGCAGATATCGGACTAGATCTCACCCTGCACTCCTGGTTTCGCAAGGAAAAGATTACAACTATCATGGTAGACAACGAAGTTTATGGCAATACGGGAGGACAAGAAAGTGGAATGAGTCGTGAGGGGCAGATTTTGAACATGGCTCCTTTGGGCAAGAATTTTCCGAAGGTACCAGTCTTTGAATTAGCCAAAACCTCAGGATGTGTCTATGCTGCTAAAGTTACCGTAGCAAGTCCATTTAAATTGGGGGATGTGATAAATAAGGCTATCTTATTAGCACGGAATGTGGGACCAACCTATGTGCAAATATTTACTCCCTGTCCCACCAACTTGAAGTTTCCTCCCAACCAAACTATCAACGCTGCCAAAGAAGCAGAAAAAGGATTATATTCCTTTGAGGAGTTTATTACCCATGAGGCAAAAGAATATTTAGAAAAGAGTTAGCTTAAGTTAGCATAGGGGACGAATCTCCCCTGTGCTTTATTAATCT
>CAYVRD010000006.1:0-22861 GCA_964454195.1 uncultured Clostridia bacterium | reverse complement strand
AGGAATCAGGTAACCTTTATACATAAAAGCCAAAGAAAAGGGATTATATGAGCGGCCATCCCGCAACTGCCAACTATATGCTAGAGGGATATCAAATTATTACACTGAAAAGTTGAGGGTTTTGCAAATATGTTTTTTTGAAAGGAGGAGCTATGGTAAATATTAAGGATACTGTGCAGGAAGTACTTTATGCAGTATTACCCATTACTCTAGTAGTAATTGGACTGCAGTTCACCTTGATTTGGCTACCCATGGAGGTTTTTATCCAATTTTTAGTAGGGGTAGTTATGGTCAGCACGGGCTTAATACTATTTTTATTAGGAGTTCACTTAGGCCTATTGCCTGTAGGAGAAATGATTGGTGCTACTTTGCCAAAGATGGGGAAGGCTTGGTTAGTAGTATTTTTTGGAGTGATCTTAGGCTTTGTGGTTACTGTGGCCGAACCGGATGTGCGGGTCCTGGCAATTCAAGTGGATTTAGTTTCCGATGGGGTTATCTCAAGAAATTTATTAATATATACTGTGGCACTGGGAGTTGCAATTTTTGTAGGCTTAGCTATGCTGCGGATAATCTTAGGCATCCCCATAACCTACCTTTTAGTAGGGGGCTATGGTCTTGTATTTTTAGTTGCGGCTTTTACACCAGCCTACTTTGTACCCATCTCCTTTGATGCAGGGGGTGTAACTACTGGTCCTATGACAGTGCCCTTTATCCTGGCCTTGGGGGTAGGAGTAGCTACGGTATTAGGTGGCAAGTCGGCTTCTAGGGATGGCTTTGGATTGGTTGCCCTAGCATCAATCGGGCCGGTGCTAGCGGTGCTTATCCTGGGGGTGATTTTTGGGTGAAGGAAATTCAAATATTCACCGGATTTGGACACGTTCTTGAGGAAGTGGCTATTGCTCTAATACCCCTATTAATCTTCTTTCTTTTCTTTCAGATTTTTTTTCTCAAGCTGCCTAAACATAAGCTAAAAAATGTCTTTGTAGGCATGGTTTTAACCTTTTTAGGCTTAGCCTTGTTTTTGCAAGGGGTTCATGTGGGCTTTTTACCTGTGGGAGAGCAGATGGGTGTTGCTTTAGGAAATCTACCCTCCAAGTGGATTTTGGTATTAGTAGGCTTTATCTTAGGATTTGTGGCTACCTTTGCTGAGCCGGCTGTGCGGATTTTAAACTATGAAGTAGAAAAAGTATCCAGTGGATATATTCCCCAGCAGGTTATGCTATATACCCTGTCAATTGGCGTAGCTATCTCTATTGCCTTATCCATGGTTAGAATAATTTATGGGATTCCCCTGTGGTATTTTATTATACCTGGTTATCTGTTAGCTATGGTTTTAATTCGATTCTCTACCCAGACCTTTATCTCTATTGCCTTTGACTCGGGTGGGGTTGCCACAGGCCCAATGACCGTAACCTTTGTGCTAGCCATGGCTATCGGCGTAGCTTCAGCTATTGAAGGTCGCAATCCCCTGGTAGATGGCTTTGGCATGATTGCTTTAGTGGCTCTTTCCCCTATTCTATCTGTACTAACACTTGGTCTACTCTATGGCAGAAAGGAGAAGGAAAATGAACGAGAATATCTTTAAAAAACATAAGTTTCTGATTACTATTGTGAAAAAAGGGCTGGCTAAAAATATAGTTAAGGCATCTAAAGCTGCAGGGGCAGAAGGTGGCACTATCCTTATGGGGCAAGGCACAGGCATTCATGATGCAAACTGTTTTTTTGGTATCTCCTTTGAGCCCGAGAAGGAAATTGTTTTAACCTTGATTGAAGAGGAAAAGCTTGCTATGGTGCTGGAAAAGGTGATAGCTGAAGGCAAATTGTATAAGCCTGGCACAGGAGTCGCCTTTGTCATCAGACTAAGCAGTGTTGCGGGAATCTGTCATCTTTGTATAGGTAGCACGATAAGGAGGGATGGTAATATGGAGGAAAATCAGTATGATTTAATTGTTACCATAGTAAATAAGGGGAACTCAGAGCTGGTGGTAGAGGCTTCTAAAAAAGCTGGCGCTGAAGGGGGAACTATCCTCTTTGGACGAGGAACGGGAATTCATGAGCAAGCTAAGCTGTTTGGCATTACTATTGAACCGGAGAAAGAGCTAGTGCTAACACTGATAAAAAAAGATATAACTGAAAAAGTGTTAGACTTTATTATTAAAGAGACCAATCTAGATAAACCTGGAAAGGGAATAGCCTTTGTCTTAGGAGTAGAGCAGGTTGCTGGAATTAACCATCAGATGAACCAAGGGAGGTGACGCTAGTGCCAACCTTTTTTTATAATACCCTTATTGGTAGAGTTGGAATAAGTGAGAAGGATGGATACATCACTAATCTATTTTTTGAGACAGACAAAATACCATCAGATATAGAGGTGGAAGAAACACCTTTATTAAAGGAAGGGGCTCAGCAGCTTAATAGATATCTTACTGGACAAATAAAGACTTTTACCTTAAATCTTGCCCCATTTGGCACAGACTTTATGAAAAAGGTTTGGACATGCCTGCTGGAGATACCTTATGGTGCTACCGTATCCTATAAAGACGTGGCTGTAAAAATTGGCTCACCAAAGGCTTTTCGCGCTGTTGGGCAAGCCAACAATCGCAACCCCCTACCTATATTTATACCCTGCCACCGTGTGATTGGGGCTAATGGGTCATTAGTAGGCTATGGTAGCGGACTAGAACTTAAACAGAAATTATTGAACTTAGAAAAATCTTTTGCATAAAAAGTAGCAGTATTTTTTTAAAAAATACAGGTTTTTAGCAAATCTTGCTAGAATACTGTAATAGAATACAACTTTAAGGGGGATTAACTATGACTAATGCTTCTAGAGAAGAAAGAAGAAACAAGGTGATCGAGGTACTTAATAAAGCTCGTTCAGCCGAGCTGCAAGCAATTCATCAGTATATGAATCAGCACTATAATCTTGATGCTCTGGATTATGGGGAATTGGCAGCTAACATGAAGCTTATCGCTATCGATGAGATGAAGCATGCGGAAGCCCTGGCGGAGAGAGTAAAGGAGCTAGGCGGCGAGCCAACCTCAGAGCTAGCTGGACCGATTGTCAAAGGACAAGACGTGGAAACTATTTATGCCTACGATATAGAGCAAGAGGAAGAGGCTGTAGATACCTATAATCAATTTTTAGCTGTCTGTAGAGAAAATGGAGATAGTATTTCTGCCAAGCTGTTTGATACGCTTATCGACGAGGAGCAAGCCCATTTAAATTATTTTGAAAACATTCACCAGCACATTAAAACTCTTGGAGATACCTTCCTAGCTCGCATCGCTGGTACTCCTGCTGACACTGGTGCCCCATCCAAGAGCTTTATAAACAAACCCTAATCTTATAGGCGAAGGAAAAAAGAGTTGCCCAGTGGGTGACTCTTTATTTTTTCAACTGAATGTTTATGCAGGAATTTGAGGATAATATGGCCAATAAAACTTTATATTTTTGTATTTTTAAAAAATATTTTATAGAAATGGGGTAGCTTTTATCTATGCCAAAACGGACTGACATTAACAAAATCATGATCATTGGTTCAGGACCTATTGTTATTGGACAAGCGGCTGAGTTTGATTACGCAGGTACCCAGGCCTGCAAGGCTTTGCGCAAAATGGGCTATGAAATTATACTGGTAAACTCCAACCCAGCAACAATTATGACTGACCCAGCAGTTGCTGATGCCACCTATATTGAACCTCTAAATGTGAAGAGATTGACGGAGATAATCGCCAAGGAGCGGCCAGATGCTTTGCTGCCTAACTTAGGCGGCCAGTCTGCCCTTAATCTTTCTATAGAGCTAAACAAGGCAGGGGTATTGGAGCAATATGGGGTCAAGGTAATTGGTGTCCAGCTAGATGCAATAGAAAGAGGAGAGGACCGAATTGCCTTTAAGGAGGCTATGAACAAGCTAGGCATTGAGATGCCTAAAAGTGCCCCTGCCTATAGTGGGGAGGAAGCTGAGGAAATAGCTAAGGAGCTAGGCTTTCCTTTGGTAATTAGACCTGCCTATACCATGGGTGGAACAGGGGGAGGCTTGGTCTACAATATTGAAGAGCTGCAGCTAATTGCTAAAAGAGGAATTGCTGCCAGTATGGTGGGTCAAATTTTAGTAGAAGAATCAGTATTAGGTTGGGAAGAGCTGGAGCTAGAGGTAGTTCGGGACTCTAAAAATCAAATGATAACTGTGTGCTTTATAGAGAATGTGGATGCTATTGGCGTACATACGGGAGACTCTTTCTGCACAGCTCCCATGTTGACTATTAGTGAGGAATTGCAGCAGCGCTTACAAAAGCATGCCTATGATATTGTAGAAGCGATAGAAGTTATTGGAGGAACTAACGTTCAGTTTGCCCATGATCCCAAAACTGGTCGCATTGTGGTCATTGAGATAAATCCCCGTACCTCCCGTTCCTCTGCCTTGGCCTCTAAAGCCACCGGCTTTCCTATAGCTCTAGTTTCTGCTATGCTAGCAGCAGGTATGACTTTAGATGAGATTCCCTATTGGCGAGATGGCTCTCTAGATAAATACACTCCATCTGGCGACTATGTGGTAGTGAAATTCCCCCGCTGGGCCTTTGAAAAATTTAAGGGAGCCGAGGATAAGCTGGGTACCCAGATGAGGGCTGTAGGCGAAGTTATGAGCATAGGCAAAAATTATAAAGAAGCCTTTCAGAAGGCTGTTCGGTCTTTAGAAATAGGACGCTACGGCTTAGGCTATGCCAAGAATTTCAACAAACTTCCCTTAGAGCAGCTCCTGGCTATGTTGACTGAAGCCTCTAGCGAGCGCCAGTTTATTATGTATGAAGCCTTGCGCAAAGGAGCTACTGTGGAGGAGTTGCATCGCTTGACCCATATTAAAGCTTGGTTTATTCAGCAGATGCAGGAGCTAGTATTACTAGAGGAGGAGCTCCTAAAACACAACAAAGATGTGCCTGATGAACTGTTGGTTCGAGCTAAAAAAGACGGTTTTTCTGATAAGTATTTATCCAAGCTGTTAAACATTTCGGAGAAAGATATAAGAACCCGGCGCTTGGCATTAGGCCTATCCCAGTCCTGGGAGCCTGTGCCGGTAAGCGGAGTAGAGAACGCAGCCTACTATTACTCCACCTACAATGGGGAAGATAAAACTAAAACCACCGATAAGCCTAAAGTGATGATTTTAGGTGGAGGACCTAATCGCATCGGACAAGGAATTGAATTTGACTACTGCTGTGTTCACGCAGCATTTACTCTGCGGGACTTAGGATACGAAACAATCATGGTCAATTGTAATCCGGAAACAGTGTCTACTGATTACGACACCTCGGATAAGCTATACTTTGAGCCTTTGACTGTAGAAGATGTGCTAAGTATTTACAGGAAGGAAAAACCGGTAGGGGTGATAGTGCAGTTTGGTGGCCAAACTCCTTTAAATATAGCTGAAGAGCTGGAGCAGGAGGGAGTTAAAATTCTAGGTACATCACTGGAGGCTATCGATTTGGCTGAGGACAGGGATAGCTTTAGAAAAGCCATGGAGAAACTAAGCATTCCTATGCCAAAATCAGGTATGGCCAGCAGTGGGGAGGAGGCTTTGGCTGTAGCTAAAGAAATTGGATATCCTCTGATGGTTCGCCCATCCTATGTGCTGGGGGGCAGAGGGATGGAAATAGTTCATGACGAGGAAATGCTAAAGCATTATATGAATGCAGCTAAAGACGTTACACCAGAAAAGCCTATTCTAATTGATAGATTTCTGGACAATGCAATAGAAGCTGAGGCAGACGCTATTTCTAACGGTTCCGAGGTCTTTGTACCGGCAGTAATGGAGCATATCGAGTATGCAGGAGTGCACTCGGGGGACTCGGCCTGCGTGATTCCGCCAACCAGTATTTCCCAAGAGCACATGGAAACTATTCGGAGCTACACTAAGCATATCGCCAAGGAGCTAAAGGTAATAGGGCTAATGAACATCCAATATGCTATTGGAGATAATCAAGTGTACGTATTGGAAGCAAATCCAAGAGCATCTAGAACTGTTCCAATAGTTTCAAAGGTTTGTAATATTTCTATGGCTCGCATTGCCACTGAAATTATTATGGCTAACCAAGAAGGAAAAATATATCAGGTTAATGACCTAACTGCTGAAGATATTCCTTATTTTGGTGTAAAAGAGTCGGTATTTCCCTTTAACATGTTTCCAGAGGTAGATCCCCTTTTAGGTCCGGAAATGCGCTCCACGGGAGAGGTGTTGGGCATAAGTGACTCCTTTGGACTAGCCTTCTTTAAAGCTCAAGAAGCTACCCAAGGCTCCCTTCCTGTTGCCGGCACTGTCCTGATTACTGTTAGAGAAGAGGACAAACCAGCAGTTCTGCCAGTGGCACAGAAGTTTGTAGAGCTGGGATTTGCCATCAAAGCAACTGAAGGAACCTATAGATTTTTGGTAGAGAAGGGAATTTCAGCTACCCTTATCAACAAGCTGGACGAAGGAAGACCAAATATCCTAGACAGCATAGCCAATAGGGAAATAGACTTGATAATCAATACACCCGTAGGCAAGCATAGCAAAAAGGATGACTCCTATATTCGAAAAGCTGCTATCAAACATAAAATACCTTATATAACAACAGTGGCTGCAGCTGTGGCCAGTGTCAAGGGTATAGCAGCTTATCAACAAGCTATTGAAAACACTAGCCTAGTACAAAGTCTCCAAGAGTTTCATTTAAAGCTAAGATAACAATTGTCGGACAGCAAAAAAACCCTGTGCTAATAGCTTTTAGCGCAGGTTTTTTTGTCTATCAGTTTAGAGAGGAAAGCCAAGGATGTTCCAGCAAAAGCTCCCTGAAGAAAAATTATACCTAGATAGGCAGGGAGGCTTCCCTGAACTAAGCTTAGCATGATCAGCTCTATGCGGGTGAACAAAACAAAATCGGTAAGCCGGATGGCTAAAATGAAACTAACAAAGGAAGCCCCAGAAAGAGTCAGTGCCTTTAAGGGTAGACTTAGCTTTACCCTGGTTAAGTAAGCTAATAATATAGCTAGAGCTATGTAGAATATGGAGAAAAACAGCTGCTGCTTAAAAAAAAGACCACTGAGAAACAAAAAGGCAAAAAAAGTTATAAACATAGCCTTTTTAGATTGTCTTGAAATACAACAATAGAGCAGTAGGGGGATTACTAAGGCGTTAAAAATATTAGTTATGCCCTTAAAGATCATAAAGCTGACCAAGGCAAGTGCAATGGTAATACCACCCAGGGTGATATCTGAGGTTTTTAATGGCTTAGATAGTTTTTTCATTGCCATCTCAATTAACAGGTAGGGTTTTGCAGGCTTGTACCAGCAGATAGGTGATATCGTCCTGCCCCTTTATGCTACCAGTGAACTGGTGGTAATCTTCATTAATTTTATCTCTAATAATGTCAGTAGGTAAAAAGTGGTTCTCTAAAAACACTTTTTCTACACTGTTAATACCATATTGTTGACCGTTTTTTTCTGTTTCAATAAGTCCATCAGTAAGGATTAAAATAGTACTTGATGAAGTTAATGATATAGAGCTCTCTTGAAGATTTAGCAGTTCAATAGGGTAAGCACAAGAAATAGGCAGGCCGAAGTTTTGCAGTGAAATGATTTTTCCATCAATACAACAAAAGCCTGGATAAGTAAAGCCGCTGGCAGTATAGGTAAGCTGGTAGCTCTTTAAGTCCAAAACACAGATCTGTAAGCAGATGAAGTAATCTGCCGGATAGTTTTCCTTATTGTATTGCTCAAAAACATACTTGATGATTTTAGCAGGAGTAATCTGTTCATAACTGGCTAAAGATAAGTAATTGTTAATAGTTATTTTTACAAACACACTCATAATTGCTCCATCCAGGTTGTGACCGGACACATCAGATACATAAAAGATTAATTTATCTCCTACCTGGATTGCATCGTAATAATCGCCCCCCATAACATAGGCAGGCTGGTAGTAGGGAGTGATAGAAATTCCTTCTACTTTAGGAAGCTCTATTGGCAGATTGTTTTCGTGGATAGTTTTAGCTTTGTTTATTTCCCTGTCCAACTGCTCGTAAAGCTCTTTTAGCTCCACATTATATTTGTTAATTTGAAAATTAGTTTTTTCCAAATTTCTCTTAGTGTTGATTAGTTCATTGTTTAGTTTCTGGATCTCTTCAAACTGTTTTTTAATAGATCTTTCCCGAACCTTAATGGCAGAGTTAAACTCATCCCGCACCTTGTTGGCAAAATCATTATAAATACAGATAAACTCATCATAGACCTTTGATTGGGAGGCCACGTTATCAAACCCAATTACTACTATTTTTTCACTAATAGTAAGGGAATAAATTGTTATTGGAATAACTCTTCCCTCAAATACTAATTGGGTGGTAGTAGAAGAGATGGATTCTCCTCTTGAGCTAGCCAGCATACTAGAAATACCTTCACGGCTCTCCAAAGGCATCAAATCATATAAGCTTTGATCTGAGCTAAGCAAATTATCAGGAGAACACCAATTAACATTTAGTATTTGGCCACGTTCATCAACAATAACTATAAAAATAACCATTAACAAAGCCCCCTAAACTATTTTAAAAGCTGGTGTTGGCCCACTGAATTAGCTCTAGACCACTTACAGCGGCAATATCTACTTCCCAGTCCTTAGCAATATTGGGAGCTAGAGAGAAAGGTCTTCCACCTACCGCAATTTTTATATCGAAATCAACCTTTTGACGAACAGATTTCACTATTTTTTCACAAGTTGTTAGGTTGTGGGGCATAGTAACCGAGAGAGCTAGTAGGTTAGGACGGCGTTCTTGGACAGAGTTTAAAATCCCTTCAATAGGAACTGCTGCTCCTAGATAGATACTGTCCCATCCGTTGAGCTCAAATAAGTCACAAAGCATGCGAATGCCCATCTCGTGGAGCTCTTTACCTACACAGCATGCCAAAATGCTACGCTCTTTTCTAGGAGTAGAAAAAATATAGGAGTAAAGCTGTGCCATAATTCCTTGGGTGACAGCAGTACAGTAATGTTCCTTATCTACAGAAATTTTATTATCATGCCACAACGCACCTACTTGCCACATGGACTTTTGAAATATTTCAATATAAATATCCTCCAGCTTTACCCCGGAATCAATCGCAGATCTAATCAGACGGCTGGCCCTTTGTCGATCGCCAGCCAGCAAATAATTTAAATACTGCTGACGCAAGCCTGCATACTCACCATCAATAAAATGAGAAAAGCTAGAGTTAGCTACTGCCTTTTCCGTAGTTTCTATAGCATTTTTTAAATGATAGACAGCCTTGCTGTACATAGCCTCATCTAATTCTTCTTCCAATACTCTTATCATTATACTGAAATGGGCTACAAGCTGTTCTTTAATTCTCTCGGGTGGAATATCGGTCATTCTGCTCACTAAAAGATTATATATCCAGAGGGCGTTGTCCTTAAACAGCATGTCTGCATTGTACTTTATAGAAATATTTAGACATTCTAGATTGTATAAAATATCCTCTAGCATGTGCATTTTTCTAGTTTGATTATATTCGGTGTCAAGCTTATCATCAAGCTGGAATTGTTGGTCAAATACCTTCTGGGCTATATTTACATATTTATCTGTCGAGGGTAGTAGAAGTAAACTCATAGAACTCCTCCATTAAAATATTATAGTTATTATTCAATAGAAAAGGAAAATTTCCTTTTTTCGACAAAGAGCTATTTTACAGCTCTCGATAGCGAATAGCTAGAGCAGCCCCTGCTACCACTAAAACTCCCCCTGATAACTGCAAAAGGGTAAGTCTTTCCTGGAGGATAAGAGTGGAGGCTATCACTGTAAAGAATGGCTCTACCATACTTAAGATGGAGGAATGGGATGGTCCTAAAAGCTCTAGTCCTTTAAAAAAGGATAGCATAGCTAGTACTGTAGAAAAGAGCACTATTCCTGCAATGGGGAGCCAGGCAGTAGAAGCAAACTGGAAACTGATGGAGTCAGTGTACCAGCCATTTATTAGGATTCCCAAGGCTGCAAAGAGGGCGATATAAGCGCTGGTCAAAAGAGGAGGAGTTTTTTTTACTACCTTGTTACCAAGAATTATATAAATAGAGTATACAAGAGCTGCTCCTAAGGCAAACACTACTCCCACATGATCGATACTGCCCACAGATGCACCTAAAATAAGAACTAGCCCCAAGAAGGAAACAGTCAAAGAAATAGCCATCATTTTATTAATTTTGTTCTTATCAATAACTAATGAAAGAGTTGTTACTATCATCGGATAAGTGTATAAAAAAAGGGCGGCCAAAGAGGCTGAAATAAACTGAACTGAGGTAAAATAAAAGGTTGACTGCAAATTATAGCAGATGCTACCAAGTATAAATAAAAAGAATAGCTCTTTGCCAGAGACATAAATGCTTTTGTATTTAACATATGCATAGAGAAAGAATAGGCCAGCTCCAAAGGTAAAGCGCAACACTAGTAGGGTAGCTACATTGATGTTGCTTTGGTATGCAAATAAGGCGAAAATAGGAATTAAACCAAAACCAAGGGCTGATATTAAAATAAAAATTACACCTTTGTAAGAATCCTGCATCAATATTCACCTAGACCTTCCCTTATGTAGACTATTAGCTGCTACACTACATTCTACGACTAAAAATAACTTCTTTCAACTAAAAAGATATTCAAATAGTGCAGGGAAAAGATGGCACTTTATCTAATTAAGCAATGGAGTATTTTAAAAATAAATACTTTGAGGAAAGGAAGGGCTATAAATAATGAAAATAGTGATAGCTTCTGATTCTTATAAAGGCAGTTGTACCACCTTAGAGGTGGCGGATGCCATTGAAAAGGGGGTTAGAAAGGTATACCCTGATGCGGATATAGTAAAAATTCCTATGGCTGACGGAGGTGAGGGAACAGTAGATGCCCTGGTGCTGGGCACAGGAGGTCAATATTGTGAGGTGGAGGTCATGGGTCCTTTAGGCCAGAAGGTGATGGCCAAATATGGACTATTAAAAAATAATGTGGCGGTAATAGAAATGGCAGCAGCTTCTGGGTTGACACTGGTTGGAGCGACAGAGCGAAATCCCCTTGTGGCAACAACCTTTGGAACGGGACAGCTGATAAGAGCTGCTTTAGATCAGGGCTGCAAAAAAATCTTAGTAGGTATTGGAGGAAGTGCCACCAACGATGGGGGAGCTGGCATGGCTAAAGCCTTAGGTGTTTCTCTCAAAGATAACAAAGGGCAAGAGATAGGCTTTGGGGGAGGACAGTTGAATCAACTGGAGCAGATAGACTTATCTAATAGAGATGCTAGAATTAAAGATACAGAGATTATAGTTCTCTCTGACGTAACTAACCCACTATGTGGTCCTACAGGAGCCTCCTATATCTACGGCCCTCAAAAAGGGGCTACCCCTGATCAGGTGGAGCTATTGGATGGCTGTCTGAGGCATTATGGCCAGATGATAAAAGAACAGCTAGGGAAAGACGTACTCCAAGTTCCAGGCGCTGGAGCAGCAGGGGGACTAGGTGCGGGCTTACTGGCTTTTTGTGATGCCCAAATGACTCCAGGAATTAAACAGGTGTTAGATATGGGGGATATAGATACACACCTACAAGGAGCTGACTTGGTGATAACTGGAGAAGGGCGGATTGACGGACAGACGGTAAACGGCAAGGTACCTGTAGGGGTGGCTGCTAGAGCTGCAAAATACAATGTTCCTGTGCTGGCTATAGTAGGTAGCGTAGGAGCGGGGGCGTCAGATGTCTATAGCCACGGAGTAGATGCTATCCTAGATATAATCGACCGCCCAATGACTTTAGAGGAAGCCATTGATGGTGCGCCCCAGTTAATTGAACAGGCAGCTGAAAATGCCCTGCGTCTTATTAAAGCTTTTAAAAAAGCATGCACCTAGATAAAAGCTTGAAATATTGTGCAAAATGAAATAGAATAAGTTGGATATTGTTTTTGTTTATATTGTTTTTTATAGTTAATGGGGATAAAAAGGGGTGCTAGAAGTGGCAGACTTATTTTATAATATATTGGGATATCTTTTGTCTGTTATTGAAGAAGCAGAGCTTATAACCCTCTTCTTTGCCCTAGTTTTTGGCATAGTGTTTGCTCCAATTAATAGAGAAACTATTGTTGTGTTTATGGCTGTGGTGGGAGCGGCCAACACTATTCATCCCTTTGTAGCGTTTTTAATTACTACAATGGCTACCTTTATAGGCTATTCATTAGGCTTTATATTAGCCAGAGCATTTAAAAAAGGCTTTGGCCAAAAGATAATTGAGAGCTCCTCTGAAAGGACTAAAAAAAAGCTGGAGCGCTCCTATAGTCTCCTAGCCAAATATGGTACTTTAGCTATAATCGTCAGCTATTTTATTCCTGGAGCCAGGCATTTTCTACCAGTTGTTTTAGGTGTAGGAGGAATATCAAATCTGCGTTTTGCAGCAACCTCAATAATAGGTGCAATAATCTGGACAGCTGCCTTTTATTTACCCGGATACTATTTTGGAGATGCCTGGACATCCTACTTCTTAAAATAGCTAAATTATTCAAAACTTATTTCAAAGACAGATTCATTTTAAAAATGGGTCTGTTTTTTAATTTTATATATTGATTTATCTTAAACAAATAATTATACTAAAAATAATAGTTTAAAAATATCTTACATAAGACACTTTTGTGTTAAATGTTTAATTCGCTAACAAAGGTGGTGAAGAATCTGTATAAGGAACTGGAAACAGCCTTTCTTTTTCGGCATCTAGATCAAGGAAAGCTGGAGCAGCTTTTACAGCAGGTTCCCTGTCAAACTGTTACCTATAGCAAAGGACAGTATATATACGACAATTATCGCTTTAAAAAAGAAATAGGAATTATCATCAAAGGAAAAATTGAAGTACAAAAGAACCTGCCAACTGGAAAAAAGATTATTATGAATAAACTAAAGGCCGGTGATATTTTTGGCATAGCTGCCCTTTTTAATGACCAAATATGCTATGTTACATCCCTATTATCCAGCACTGAAACCAAAATTCTATTTATTGGGGAAGATGGCCTATTAGAGCTTTTTAAGTTAGATCAGCAGTTGCTAAAGAATTATCTAAGCTATGTAAATCAACGTATTCAGTTTTTAAACCAAAGAATAGAATGCTTTACTCACGAGCAGGTGAAGGATCGGCTAGTTGAGTTTTTCAACCAGCTGAGGGCTCAACAAGGAAATACACCGATTATTAGCTTGAGTCTAAATAAAAGTGAGCTAGCAGACTATTTAGGTATTAGCAGAGCCTCCCTTTATCGAATATTAAACCAGCTAAAGGACGAGGGATATCTGAGGGCAGAGGGGAAAAAAATTTATTTTAATCAATAAACTAGGGGGTATAGGAAATGATGCTTATTAAGAAAAAGGTAGTTTTATTATTATGTCTTGTATTTGCAATAACTGCTGTTGTGGGATGTGGAAATAGGACAGTACCAAATAGTGCCCAAGAACAAGCTCCGGCAGCACAAATTGAGAAAGTTAAAATGCGGGTAGCTACCTTAAAGGGACCCACTGGCATGGGAATGGTAGAATTGATGGAAAAAAATGAATTGGGAAAGACAGCCTTAGACTATGATTTTTTAGTAATGGGAAGCCCAGATGATTTAGTCGGCAAAGTGATAAGTGGAGAGGTGGACGTGGCTGCAGTTCCTACAAACCTGGCCTCTGTTTTGTATAACAGAACAAACGGGGCAGTTCAACTAGCTGCTGTCAACACCTTAGGTGTGCTGTACCTCTTGGAAAATGGGGATAGCATCAACTCTATTGAAGATCTAAAAGGCAAAACCGTAAATACCACAGGAAAAGGTGCATCTCCCGACTTTATATTTAGATATATATTGCAGGAAAATGGCTTAGTACCTGACCAGGATGTAATGCTAGACTTTAGATTACAGCATTCCGAGCTGGCTGCTGCTTTAGCTGCTGGTGATGTGAGCATTGGTTTGCTCCCTGAACCCCATGTGACAGTTGCTATGGCTCGCAATGATAATCTTAGAATAGCACTAAATATTTCAGAGGAATGGACTAAGGTGGCTGGTGGAGAGCTGGTTATGGGATGTATAATTGTGCAAAGGGATTTTGCCGAAAACAATAAGGCTGCTTTAAACACCTTTCTTGACGAATATAAGCAGTCTGTTGCTTTTGTTAACTCTAATATAGAAGAAGCAGCAGAGCTAATGGCTAAACATAGCATTTTACCTACTGCTGCTATAGCCAAAAAGGCTATTCCCACTTCAAATATAGTATTTATAGATGCCGTGGACGCCAGAGCCTTTTTAGAAGATTTTTATCAAATCCTCTATGACTTTGAGCCAAAATCTGTTGGAGGAAAACTAGCTGATGAAGGATTCTACTACAAAAGATAGCAAATTCAAGGTAGTATTTAGCAAAATATCTGTGCTGGTGTTTTGGCTGATAGTATGGCAGATAGTTTATCTAATTGTTCAACGGGACCTTTATGTCCCGTCTCCTTTTTCTGTTTTTCTTACCCTAAGGGAGCTGATTTTCAAACCTGTTTTTTGGCATTCCATAGCCCATACTATATTACGAGTACTAATAGGCCTAGTCCTGTCAATAGCAATAGGAGTGGTACTAGGTATCATCTCCAGCGCCAATAGGTATATTTTTCAGTTAGTTAACCCAATGGTGAGTGCCATTAAATCAACTCCTGTAATGTCCTTTATCATTATTGCTCTAATATGGTTTTCTTCAAGCAATGTCCCAATATTTATCTGTTTTCTCATGTGCTTTCCCATAATTTGGACTAATGTGGTAGAGGGCATTGGCAATGTGGACAAAAAGCTTCTGGAGATGGCTAGGATTTATCGAGTAAAAAAATGGGTAACCTTGAAGAGAATATATCTGCCCGCCATTATGCCATATCTAATGGCTGCCTGCCTTACAGCCTTAGGACTAGGCTGGAAAGTGGTAGTGGCGGCAGAGGTTTTAAGTCATCCTAGAAATTCCATTGGTAGCCACCTTTACAGTGCTAAAGTATACTTGGATTCCAGTGAATTATTTGCCTGGACCCTGGTAGTAATTCTCCTCAGCTTTTTCTTTGAATCTTTATTTGCTAGAATTATTCGCAGAAGGATGGCCAACAGGAGGAGACTTAGTAGTAATAACGTAAATATAGAATAATAGGACAAGGGGTGGCTGACATGAGTATAATAGTGAACAGCCTTGCCAAAAGCTATGATGAGCTACAGGTTATAAAGGACTTTAACATCAGCTTTCCTTCAACCCAAATCAATTGCCTGTTTGGTCCTTCTGGGTGTGGCAAGACAACTCTGTTAAATATATTAGCGGGGCTGGTGTCGGCAGATGGGGGTCAGATTCAGGGAACAGAGGAAAAAAAATTTTCCTACATCTTTCAAGAAGATCGCTTACTGCCCTGGGCTACGGTTGAGGAAAATCTGCTATTTGTGCTAGAATCTTATTTAGGAAAAGCCCAAGCCTATGAACAAATTAAAAAGTATTTAGCTATAGTTAATTTGACTCAATATGGAGGCTACTACCCGGATCAGCTTAGTGGAGGTATGAAACAGAGGGTAGCTATCGCTAGAGCCTTTGCCTATGCTGGAGATATTCTAGTGATGGATGAGCCTTTTAAAGGGCTAGATTTTGAGCTAAAGAAGGGGCTAATGGACTATATTATTCAATTTTGGCGGCAGGAGCAAAAGGATAAGTACTTTATCTTTGTAACCCATGATGTGGAGGAAGCCTTATATTTGTCTGACCAGATATTTCTTCTGAAAGGCCCCCCTCTATCTATTAGAGATACAGTTATGATAGATATTCCCCAGGGACAAAGGAGTAAGGGGAATCAAACCTTAAGCCTACTAAAAGACAAGCTGTTAAATTATCCTGCCTAGCTTTTGAAACGCCTGTTGAAGGCGTTTTTCCTTTTTCGTTCTCCTCCTCCTTAGCAAAAAAATGAAAAAAGAGCCGCGTCCAAATATGGAGTCGGGGATAATGCCTGAGGGATACATCACCAGAGGCTATAATGTAGGGATCAAGTTTCTTGCTAGGCAAAATCCAATGGGTTATAATGATATGTAAAAGGTTAAAATTTGGGGAGAAGGTGTAGTTTTTTTATGGAAGACTTAGAAGACTGTAGGGAAAAAAGGCTGGGCATGGTATATGCTTTGTTGGCCTATGTAGCTTGGGGGTTGCTACCTCTCTATTGGAAAATGCTCCAGCAGGTCCCCGCTGATCAAATCTTGGCCCATCGCATTTTTTGGTCTTTTATTTTTGTGGGACTGATTGTATGTTTTTACGGTAGCTGGCAGCGAGTCAAAGCTACTCTAACCAATAAAAAGCATCTAATGGTGGTAGTTTTATGTGCCATTATCATCAGCGCCAACTGGTTTACCTATATCTGGGCAGTAAATGCCAACCATGTGGTAGAGGCTAGCATGGGATACTATATTAATCCGCTAATTACTGTTCTACTAGGAGTAGTTGTGCTCAAAGAAAAGCTCAGTGGACTAAAATGGGCTGCTGTGGCTTTAGCCGGCCTTGGAGTTGGAATTCTTGCTGTTCAATATGGGAAGATTCCCTGGGTAGCACTTATCCTGGCTGTCACCTTCGCTTTCTACGGACTAACTAAGAAAATGCTACAGGTGGATTCGGTTACCGGTCTTTTTTTAGAAACGGCGGTAATCGCACCTTTAGCTTTGGGGTATATTCTGCTCAAGCAGAGTCAAGGAATAGGAGTTATGGGGACAGTGGGAATGCCTATTACCCTACTACTACTGGGCTCGGGGATAGCCACGGCCACACCTTTGCTGTTCTTTGCCCTGGGAGCTAAGAGGGTAGAGCTGACCACCATGGGATTCCTCCAGTATATTGCCCCCACTATCAGTTTATATTTGGGAGTAATAGTGTTTAGAGAGGAATTTACTAAAATCCATCTAATTAGCTTTGGCTGTATTTGGTGCGCTCTAGCCATCTATTCCATGGCTAATGTAAGGTTTAGTAAACAGCTGCAGCCAAGCCTACAGCGGGAAGGATAAAGGAGCTGGCATGGAGAGAAAAAAAATAATGCTTGGACTGGTACTGCTGGCTACAGTTTGGCTAGGCAATATTGGTTATTGGTACAGTCACCAATTAAAGGAGCCTTTATTTGTGGAGCAATATTATCATCTACCTGCTGGAGAGCAAAGCTACTTAGAGTTAATGTATCTGGCAAACCATAATAGCCCTTTGGTGGCTTGGATAACAATCCCCCAATATCCCCACATCCATTTTTATATTGAGCAGCAATATATTATGCACAGCTACCCCCATCATCAGATGTGGCGCCTGGAAGCCAGGTTTTACGGAGCACCTGAGCTAATTGAGCAAGAGGGGGAAGACATTAGGGTCAGACAGCTGGAAATTATGTATAGAGATGGGCGGAAGCAGCTGGTGGATGTGGGGGAGATAATCATTACCACTCCCCTTGAGCAGCATGAGGATAGGGGCTTTATGTTTATGAGCGGCGGTAGCTATAGCGGCGGTGGCGAGAATGGCGGCCATTACACCTTTCAAGCTACTACTGGGATAACAAATATTTCATTAGATTTGGGATTAGAGGGCCATAGATACTTGGGGGATTTCTTTCAGGTGAGCTATCCTAAAGAGGTGGCAGCTGGAGAGCAGCTGCAAGTAACATACAGCATAAAGGCCCATTTAGCTGATCCCCGCTCCTTAAATATGTATAGGTTACAGGGCACCCTTAGAGGAAAGACAATGGATGGAGATGAAGCTAAAGCTAATATCCAATTCTACTACCAACCCTATTTTGATAGAGAAATGGCTAAAAAGCTGATTCGCCTTAGGGGGGGTGCATCAGGTGGCCAGTAGTATCAACAAGCTGTTTATAGGACTACTTATAGTGCTGTTAGATTTGCGCGTCAATGAGTTAAACCTACTACCCGATTCGGTGGGCTATCTGATAGTAGGAATAGCCCTAGGACAATTAGAGTCATTTCAAAAAAGCTTTGGCTCTGGGCGAAAATATGCTGCTCTGTTATTTTTAGTAGCCTTGCCTGATGTTTATAGCCAGGGTTTAAATATATTCCCGGCAGGGACTACCCAGGGCATTAATCCGCTAGGCCCCCTGTGGGGTGGAATAGGTGCGGCTTTGCACTTGGCCTTGGCCTATAGCATTTTCCAAGGATTACTGGAGCTGGCCAGAGAAAAAGGGCTAAAGGAGCTGGAAACTACTACAGCAGAGCGCTGGAAAAGCTATCTGGTAATTAAGGTATTAGTGCTATTCTCAATGCCTTTTATAATGAACATAAGCCAAATTTACTTTATTCTATTATTTGTAGCTATCAGCGTCCTAGGATTTATAGTTGAAATACTATTCTTAGCGTCGGTGCGAGCTTATTTTAGAGAAATTAACCTGCGGGAACAATCGGAGAAACATGAATAGTATCATTAACAAATATCAGGCCGAAGAGTAGCATATCATCACAACTCTTCGGTTATTTTTTTGTTATATTGACATAAAGCCGAGAAAACAGGTATAATAGACGTATAAATTGATAATGAATATCAAACTCAACTTAGATCAAATACCGATAATCGGGAGGGATTAATGTGAATTTTTCTACCATCACATCCTATATTCAACAGAGAAGACAATTTAGTGGCAAGGAGTACCTTTTACATACTATAGCCTATAATCTAGCGCCAGTAGTGGAAAGACATAAGCCTTCTACTATTCTTTCCTTTACAGCTAATCAGCAGAATCTCTGTGCCCTTTGGGATGAGCACAAGGGTATCTTTCCTGTCACCAGTCAGTTGGCTTTTCAAGAGGTGAAACGCACAAAGGGAGGGGTTTCAGTGCTTTTTTACAACCCCAGGCTTTTGAAGGAGACTGTAGAGGTTCAGGAGGTAGCCTGCTTCCTTAAAAGCTTCGGCTATCGAGAGGATATGAGTCTGCAGGAAAGCCTTGATCATTTAAGCACCCGCTTTACAGATGGCTGTCCCCATGAAATTGGAATTTTTTTGGGAATTCCCCTGCTAGATGTGATTAGCTTCATTAAACACAATGGTCAAAACTGTGTGGAATGTGGCTACTGGAAGGTCTATCACAATCCTCAGCAAGCCAAAAAAATATTTGCCAGCTATGAGGAGGCAAAATACAAATTTATGCAGTATATTACTAGTGGCTATCACCCTAAAGAATATTTAGAAAGCTATGCCTGTTAGGGGTTTTTGCTTTCGTTAGAGGCTGTCAAGAGTCAAAACAACCTCTTTTCCTAGTCTGTTGAAAAGCTTTTCACCGTAATATGACTCCAGGTTACTAACGTGAGTACTAACAGTAGACTGGCTTAAAAAGGCTTCCTCCGCTGCCCTGGAGAAGCTCTTTTTTTTTGCCACTTTAGTAAAGCAATATAACTGATAAAACTGCATATACAAGAAAAATCCTTTTTATTAATAGACAGGTACAGCCTAAAAAAGAGGATTAAAGTCAATACAAGCAGAATAATATCACAAAAAGCTAATATACAACAGGAAGGTGCAAAATAATGGAACAAATGTCAAAGGACAACAAAAAGGATTTTTACATTGTGGGTATAGGTGCTTCAGCGGGAGGATTAGAAGCGCTTGAGACCTTTTTTAGTAAAATGCCTGCCGATAGTGACATGGCTTTTGTTGTTGTACAGCATTTATCCTCAGATTATAAAAGCCTAATGGTTGAAATTTTATCCAAGCATACCTTGATGGATATTTATCAGGTGGAAGACGGAATGGAGGTACATCCCAATAGTATCTATGTGATTACGCCTGGTAAAAATATGACTATTTTTCACAATAAGCTATACCTAACAGACAAAGAACCTTATGGCATTAACTTGCCTATCGATATATTTTTTAAATCCTTGGCAGATGAACGGGGTGAGAGGGCGATTGGCATCATCTTGTCCGGTACAGGGAGCGATGGCACACGAGGAATCAAGGCTATTAAAGAAGCTGATGGTACAGTAGTGGTGCAGGATGAAATATCTGCCAAATTTGATGGTATGCCTCGCAGTGCAATTGCTACTGGATTCGCGGACTATATCCTAGCACCAGATAAGATGCCTGCCGAATTAATGAGATTTATCAAGCATCCCTCTGCATTGCTGGGCAATAGGCTATCCAATGAACTAATAATCTCAGACACAGACAGCTATAACAAAATATTAGTTGCCATCAGAAACTATATAGGGGTGGACTTCACTTTTTACAAGCGCAATACTATTATTCGCCGCATTGAGCGGCGGATGAATATCAATCAGATAGAAAAGCTGCGGGATTACGCTGAGTATGTTAACCAGTCTTCTTCAGAGGCCAATAAGCTATACAAAGAAATATTAATTGGCGTGACAAAGTTTTTTCGAGATGCAGAATCCTTTGAAGTACTTAAGAAGGAAGTGCTGCCTAAAATATTTGAGAGCAAAAATCCTGGAGAACCTGTAAGGGTGTGGATCGCCGGTTGCTCAACAGGAGAGGAAGCCTACTCCATTGCCATTATTTTTAATGAATACATGCTTGAAAACAAGCTGAACAACGAGGTCAAGATATTCGCCACCGACATAGACCAATCCTCTATAGAGTTTGCGAGCATAGGGAACTATTCGGAGAGCATAGTTGCTGACATTATGCCGGAGCGCTTAAATAAATTTTTTATCCGCAAGGGAGACACCTACTACGTTCATCGTTCTATTAGAGAAATGATTGTTTTTGCCTGCCACAATCTATTAAAAGATCCTCCTTTTACCCGAATAGACTTAATAAGCTGCCGCAATGTGCTTATTTATTTTCAATCAGTACTTCAAAAAAAAGTATTATCCCTATTTCATTTTTCTTTAAATACAAACGGCTATCTTTTGTTAGGCAGTAGCGAATCAATTGGAGACCTTCAAAATATGTTTGCTGTCCATGATAGCAAACATAAAATATTTCAATACTTCGGGGCACCTAAACAGAGCTTAAATGATAATCTAAGTCTACCCAACTATAAGGGACCGGCCCAATCCCAAAAGACTATCGATTACAGAGGCTACAAAAGCGTAACAAATCAACGGGTATTTGAAAATATTAATCGGGAACTAATGCAGGAGTTTGTGCCGCCTTGTGTAGTTATTGATGACGAGCGAGAGGTAGTTTCGGTAATGGGGGATGTGAACCGTTTTCTCAAGCTGCCTACAAATGAACTGAGCTTAAATATTATGAAAATGACAAATAAGGATTTAAGCGTAATCTTACATACTGGCTTGATTAAGGTTGCCAAGGACAAAAAGGAGATACTTTACAAGGATGTGGTTATCAATGAAGGTGGTCAGCAGCTGAAATTCAACCTGCTACTCCGTTCTTATTTTGACCTACAGCGACAAAAGACTTTTATCATTATTTTGTTTATGGATGTGGAGCAAGGGAAAACCGTTTATGAGCAGGTAGAAAAGTATGGGTTAGAGGATTATGCATCCCAACGCTTAAGAGATATGGAACAGGAGTTAAAATACACTAAAGAGAACCTCCAGGCAACTATTGAAGAGCTAGAGACCTCCAATGAAGAACTGCAAGCTACTAACGAGGAGCTGCTGTCATCAAATGAAGAGCTGCAGAGTACCAATGAGGAGCTCCAATCTGTAAATGAGGAGCTGTATACGGTCAACTCCGAGTATCAGAAAAAAATATCTGAGTTAACTTCCTTAAACAATGATATTAACAATCTTCTGCGGTGTACTAATATTGGCACCATATTTTTAGACAGTAATCTGCGGATTAGAAAATTTACACCGGCAGTAAAAGGAGAAATGAATTTAATTGAAACAGATATTGGCCGACCTATTCACCATATGGCCCATAATCTAAAATATTCTTCGATGCTAGAAGATGTGGTCAGCGTATTAAACTCTTTGTCATCTCTGGAAAGAGAAGTGGAAAGTCTTAGTGGCAAATGGTTCTTGGTGCGAATCCTTCCTTACCGGACAATGGAAGGAGCTGCTGAAGGTATAGTTATTACTTTAGTTGATATCAGTGAATTAAAGAAGGCTAATGAAAAGATAAGACAGATTTACTATGCAGTTGACAAGAGTCCTAGCTGCTTCTTGATAACTGATAAGAAAGGAAATATTGAATACGTCAACGGCAAGTTTGAACAGCTTACCGGTTATAGCTGTGAGGAAGTAACAGGACTTAATCCCAGAATACTAAAGTCTGGATTCACCTCCTCCCAGGAATATAGTAATATGTGGAAACAGATTACTACTGGATCTAAGTGGCAGGGAGTGCTGCGCAATAAAACAAAAAATGGTAGCTGCTACTGGGAGGAAGCGGCTATCTACCCGATTAGAGATGAAGAAGGGCATATTACTAATTATGTAAAACTGGCTGAAGAGATAATAGATAATCAGGATAAGCTATATCAGTTAAATAAATGCAGTGAAGATTTGGAGAGTAAATAGCACCGGGGGAAGGAGGAAGGAAAATGAGTGGCGATTATAAGGATGATAAACTCATGGATCAGCTGCGGCGGAGAGCAGAACAGCTATTAAAGGAAAACCCTGCTCAGGACAACAGATTTAGTCTTATGGATGTGGAAAAAATTGTTCAAGAGCTACAAATATATCAGATTGAGCTGGAAATGCAAAATGATGAACTGAGAAAATCTAAAACCATCGTGGACGAAACTCTAGCTAAATACTACGAGCTATATGATTTTGCTCCTGTACCCTATGTGACTTTTGACAAAGAAGGAATAATTATAGAGATTAACCTGGCTGCGGCCGCCTTGCTGGGTGTAGAACGATTTTCCTTGCTCAATAAGCCCTTGACTACTTATA
>CAYVRD010000005.1:36209-41052 GCA_964454195.1 uncultured Clostridia bacterium | reverse complement strand
AATGATTTATCAGCAGCTAATGGGAGTATTGACAAAAGAGGGGTTAAGTGCTATTGAAGCCTTAGGTAAGGATTTTGATCCTAATATTCATGAGGCTGTAATGATGGTAAACGAATCAGAACAACCACCAAATACAGTGGTAGAAGAATTGCAAAAGGGGTATATGTTTAATGAAAAGCTTGTAAGAACTAGCATGGTTAAAGTAGCAAATTCTAAATAAAATAATATATTATTTCATGGGAGGTTAAAATTATGAGTAAGATTATTGGGATAGACTTAGGTACTACCAACTCTTGTGTTGCTGTAATGGAAGGTGGAGAAGCTGTAGTTATCGCAAATGCGGAAGGCAATAGAACTACTCCTTCGGTAGTTGGCTTTAAGGGTGACGAGCGCCTAGTAGGACAGGTAGCTAAGCGTCAAGCTGTTACAAACCCAGACAAAACAGTTATATCCATTAAACGACATATGGGTACAGACTACAAAGTACAGATAGAAGGCAAATCCTATACTCCTCCAGAGATATCTGCAATGATTCTACAAAAGCTAAAGGCTGATGCAGAAAGCTACTTAGGAGAAACGGTGACTAAAGCTGTAATCACAGTACCAGCCTACTTTAGCGACAGTCAACGCCAGGCTACTAAGGATGCAGGGAAAATAGCTGGATTAGAGGTAATGCGCATAATAAATGAGCCCACTGCCGCTGCTTTAGCTTATGGACTAGAAAAAGGTGAGGACCAGACGATACTTGTTTTTGACTTAGGGGGCGGAACCTTCGACGTTTCCATTCTAGAATTGGGAGATGGAGTCTTTGAGGTAAAAGCTACTAGTGGTAACAACTTTTTAGGTGGAGATGATTTTGATCAACGGATTATTGACTACCTGGTGGCCGAGTTCAAAAAATCTAACGGGGTAGATCTTAACAAGGACAAAATGGCGGTTCAGAGATTGAAGGAAGCGGCAGAAAAGGCAAAACATGAGCTATCAGGGGTAATGAGCACTAATATTAACCTGCCTTTTATCACAGCGACGCAAGATGGTCCTCAGCATTTAGATATTACGCTGACTAGAGCAAAGTTTGATGAATTGACAGCTGACTTGGTTGAGAAGACTTTAGGTCCTGCCCGACAAGCCCTTAGTGATGCGGGTATGAAACCAGACCAGATTAGCAAGGTGCTTCTGGTAGGGGGTTCTACTAGAATTCCTGCAGTACAAAAGGCAGTAAAAGATCTAATTGGCAAAGACCCCTATAAAGGAATTAACCCTGATGAATGTGTAGCTATTGGAGCAGCTATTCAGGCAGGAGTACTGGCTGGTGAGGTTAAAGACGTGCTGCTATTAGATGTCACACCCCTTTCACTGGGAATCGAAACCTTAGGTGGGGTATTTACCAAGCTGATTGAGCGCAACACCACTATACCAACCTCTAAAAGTCAGGTGTTTTCTACAGCAGCAGACAATCAAACTGCAGTAGATATCCATGTATTACAGGGAGAGCGGGAGATGGCAGCCTATAATAAGACCTTAGGCCGTTTCCAGCTAACAGATATACCACCTGCCCCAAGAGGCATTCCCCAAATCGAAGTCAAATTCGACATAGATGCTAACGGAATAGTACAGGTTTCTGCTAAAGATATGGGTACAGGCAAGACCCAAAACATTACAATTACTGCCTCAAGTGGTCTTAGTGAGCAAGAGGTAGAAAAGATGATTAAAGAAGCGGAGATGCATGCAGCTGAGGACAAGAAACGCAAGGAAGAGGTGGAAGTTCGCAATCAGGCAGATTCCTTAGTTTACCAAGTTGAAAAAACCTTAAAGGATTCAGAAGGCAAGGTAAGCGAAGAGGACAAACAGAATATAAACACAGCTAAGGATGAGTTGGTTGAGGCCCTCAAAGGGACAGATACTGAAGCAATTAAAGCAAAGACTGAAGCTCTGACGAAGGTACTTTATGATATGACATCTAAGCTTTACCAGCAGGAAAACCCTCAAGGTGAAGGCTGTCAATCTGGTGGCTGCGGCTCAGACAAAGCAGAGGCTCAGGACGATAACGTAGTAGATGCTGATTATGAAGTAGTTGACGAGGAAAAGGACAAAAAATAAAAATAAATAATATAAAAACAACTACAGAGCAGGGGGATAATTCCCCCTGTCTTGCCATGGAAAGGTGGTTTGTCCATGAGTAAAAGGGACTATTATGAGGTGTTAGGACTAGGCAGAGACGCCTCTGATGCAGATCTAAAAAAAGCATATAGAAAATTAGCTCGAGAGTGTCATCCTGATGTAAATCCTGGCGACAAGGAAGCCGAAGCTAGATTTAAAGAGCTGTCAGAAGCTTATGCTGTGCTTAGCGATCCGGAGAAACGTCGTCAGTACGATCAATTTGGGCATGCAGGCGCCAACGGTCAGGGCTTCGGTGGGTTTGACTTCAATGGTGGTTTCGATGGTTTCGGAGATATATTTGACATGTTCTTTGGCGGTGGTGGTGGACAGAGAAGAGGTCCAAGAAGAGGTAGCGACCTGCAGATGGTCTTGGAAATAACCTTTGAAGAGGCTGCCTTTGGTGTTGAAAAGGATGTGGAAATTCCCCGTACTGAGAACTGTAACCCATGTCAAGGTACTGGAGCTGAACCAGGAACCCACCCAGAAACCTGTGGGACCTGTAAGGGAACAGGAAAAACTACAGTTATTCAGAGTACTCCCTTTGGTCGTTTCCAATCTGTTAAGACATGTCACGAATGTGAGGGAACTGGAAAAATTATCAAAAATCGGTGTAAAGAATGTAACGGCAGTGGTAGAGTGAGAAAAAACCGCAAAATTCATATTCGAGTTCCTGCTGGGGTAGATACAGGCTCAAGACTGCAATTGGCTGGTCAGGGCGAAGGGGGAGCAATGGGCGGTCCTCCGGGAGATTTATATGTGGTGATTGAAGTACTACCTCATGAGACCTTCCAACGCAAAGGCTATGATGTAATCGTTGAGTACCCTATTTCCTTTGCAGAGGCTGCTTTAGGGGCAGAGGTGCAGGTACCAACCTTAGAAGGCAAAGTAAAGCTGAAAATACCAGAGGGAACCCAAACCGGAACCCTTTTTAGACTTAAAGGCAAAGGCATTAATAGGTTAAATGGATTCAGTAAAGGGGATCAGCACGTTAAGGTAGTAGTAGTTACCCCTACCAAGCTGACAGAAAAGCAAAAGGAGCTTTTGGTTGAATTTGCTAAATCCTGTGGCGTAGAGAATATGGAGTATAAGGGAAAAGGTTTTTTTGACAAGGTGCGTCAGGCTTTTATGGGCTAGTGCCTATAATGAATCAATAATAAACAATAAACAGTGTAAAGGAGTCGGTGACATGAGGTGGCAAGAGGTTATCGTGCAAACTGGGCACGATGCGGTTGAAGCGATTTCCAATTATCTACACGAATTAGGTGCAGGTGGAGTAGTTATTGAGGATCCAATTATATTGCAGCAATATACCGCATCGGGCCAGTGGGATTATTACGATATTCCACTGGAACAGCTAGAAGCAGAGCATGTAAACGTCAAGGGTTATCTGCCGGTGGACACCCTACTGCCTTACCGATTAGAGGGATTAAAGGCTTTTATGACGGTCCTTCAATCTAAACTGCCCCAATGTCACTTTGAAGTCATCCTCAAACAGGTAGAAGAGGAAGACTGGGCCAACTCCTGGAAAGTTTATTATAAGCCTACAGAAATATCTAAAGGCTTAGTGATAGTTCCCAGCTGGGAAGATTATCAGGCTCAGGAAAATGAGGAAATAATATTGCTAGATCCAGGTATGGCCTTTGGCACAGGAACTCATCAAACAACTAGACTCTGTGTTCAACTATTAAATAAGGTCATGAAGGGTGGAGAAATAGTCTTTGATGTGGGAACTGGATCTGGAATATTGGCCTTAGCTGCTGCAAAGCTAGGTGCAGCTAAGGTTTATGCCTGTGATATAGATCGGACAGCAGTAGAAATAGCTCAAGGAAACATGAAGCTAAATAAGGTAGAGGATAGGGTAACAGTGGAAACTGGTTATCTACTAGAGCCCTTAGCTAAATACCCATCGCCCCAGATTATCTTAGCTAATATCGTGGCTGATGTAATACTTTTACTGGCACCTAGCGCCTTTCAGCTCTTAAATAACTCGGGCTACTTAGTAGTCTCAGGAATAATTAAAAGTCGCCGAGATGAGGTATCGGCAGGACTCATTAAGGCGGGCTTTTCGTTGCAGCAGGAGAAAACAGAAGGAGAATGGGTAGCATTACTTGCTAAAAAGGAGCAATAAAAATTATGCGCAGCTTTTATGTATTATCTGAGCAAATATTTGATGACAGAGTGATAATAAGTGGCCAGGATGCCAAGCATCTTGCTAAAGTGTTGCGGCTGCAAGCTGGAGAGCGGGTGAAAGTGCTAGATGGTTCAGGAAAAGCATATTTGGTTAACCTAATAACAGTAGGCCAGTCAGAGGTAATAGGGATAATTGAAAAGGTGGAAAATCACCTGCATATGGAGGCCCCTATCAAGATTAATCTAATACAAGGATTGCCTAAGCAGGGAAAGATGGAGCTAATTATCCAGAAGTGCACTGAGCTGGGAGTACATGCAGTCTATCCTGTAGAAACTGAGCGCACAGTGGTAAAAATATCAGATAGCAAGGGCAGAGATAAGGCGGATAGGTGGCAAAAGGTTGCTGTTGAGGCTGTCAAGCAGTGTGGTCGCAGTGTGGTCCCCCAAATAGCAGAGCCCAGTAGCTTAAAAGCTCTCTTGAGAAATCTGCCCCAGGAGAAGCCCTTGCTATTGCTTTGGGAGGGTGAGAAAACCCAAGACTTGAAAAAGCTAT
>CAYVRD010000005.1:0-36199 GCA_964454195.1 uncultured Clostridia bacterium | reverse complement strand
CTGGATAGAGGACCGAAGGATACCAGAGGAATTATATGTACTCATTGGTCCTGAGGGAGGATTCAGCCAGGATGAAGTGGGCTTTATTCAACAGCAGGGAGGACAAGCAGTGACCATTGGTCCTAGGATATTGCGCACTGAAACAGCTGGTATAGCAGTATTGACAATGATTTTATATCAGCTAGGTGATTTGGGAGGCTAGGCTATGGGAAAAAGAGTAGCATGTTACACTCTGGGGTGTAAAGTAAACCAACAAGATTCGGATGGTGTTCTTCAACTGTTTATTGAAGCTGGTTATGAAAAAGTTGATTTTAAAGAGCAGGCTGATGTTTATATAATTAATACTTGTACTGTGACCCACCTGGGGGATAGAAAATCTCGGCAAATGATCCGAAGAGCTATCGGCGAAAACTCACTAGCAAAAATAGTAGTAACAGGTTGCTACGCCCAAACCTCACCAGGAGATATTTTAGCTATTCCTGGAGTTGACTTAGTGATAGGCACTAAGGATCGACAAAAGATAGTCCAGTTGGTGGAGGGCATAAAAAAAGGGGACCAACCCCTTAATATGGTGGCCAAAGCTGTAGATAATAAAGTATTTGAGGAGCTACCTGTACCCAGTGATAGCCGCACGCGAGCATTTATCAAGGTACAGGAGGGCTGCAACCAATTTTGTACTTATTGTATAGTTCCTTATGCAAGAGGCTCAATCCGCAGCAGGCCTCTGGTAAACGTGGTTGAAGAGGTTGGCCAATTGGTCTCAAGAGGCTATAAGGAGGTTGTATTATCAGGCACCCATATAGGTATGTACGGTCGAGATCAAGAGGGAAAACAAGCTAATTTAGCCCAACTAATAGGCGCTCTTGTAGAGATAAAAGGATTAGAGAGATTGAGAATAAGCTCTGTGGATCCAAATGATTTTACTCAAGAGCTTATCCAAATACTAATAGAATCATCAGTAGTGTGCCCCCATTTTCATCTTCCTTTACAGAGCGGCGATGATCAAATACTGGAGAGGATGAAAAGACCTTATTCAGTAGATTTTTATAGAGAGCTAGTACATAGTTTGCGCAAAAAAGACCCATTAGCTGCCTTTACTACAGATGTTATGGTAGGATTCCCTGGCGAAACAGAGGAGCAATTTCAAAATACTGTTAGCTTTATCAAAGAAATAAGCTTTAGTGATCTACACGTTTTTAAGTATTCCCCTAGAAAAGGTACAGCGGCAGCTACCTTTCCCAATCAGATACCAGCAGAAGTAAAAGAAGAAAGAAGTCAATACCTGTTAGAGATGACCAAGGTCCTTCGGGAGCAATATGCCAGCAACTATATAAATGAAGTAGGTAAAGTATTAGTAGAAAAAATCTGGCAGCCGGATAAAGGGAAAAAACAAGCTGATGTTGAACTATTACAGGTAGAGCTTAAAGATGAAAAAGAGCCGACTTATTGGGAAGGCCTTACTGACAATTATTTGCGTGTAGTTTTCCCTGGCTCCAGCTCCCTAGAACGGACAGTCTTTAATGTGCATTTACTAGACTGGCACCCGGAAGGATTCATGGTTGGAAAGCGGCTAGAATAATAGCTCATATTGGGGGTGAATAGGTGACTGATTGTATTTTTTGTAAGATAGTTAACGGGGAAGTTCCAGGGCAAATAGTCTATCAGGATGATCAGATTATGGCTTTTAAAGACATAAATCCTGTGGCCCCCACTCATGTACTAATAATACCTAAAGTCCATATCCAGTCTCTAAATCAGGTTTCTACTGAGCACAAAGACTTGTTGGGTCACATGATGGTTGCAGTAGGAAAAATAGCCCAGGATCTGGGGATCGCAGAAGGTGGCTATCGTCTTGTTAGCAACTGTGGTGAAAATGGCGGTCAAACTGTATCTCACTTGCACTTTCATTTACTTGGTGGAAGAAGCATGCAATGGCCCCCAGGCTAAGGTTGACGATTAGTCGTCAAGTATTGTATAATAAACTAGTGTATTTTTGTTTACACCTTGGCAGTGTTGTTAGTGGAGGGAGGGAGATCAGAATGAGTGAAATCAAGGTCGGTAAAAATGAGACTTTAGATAGCGCACTACGTCGATTCAAGAAATCTTGCCAAAAGGCTGGAGTATTGTCAGAGGTTCGCAAGCGCGAGCACTATGAAAAGCCTAGCGTAAAAAGAAAGAAAAAGTCTGAAGCTGCGCGCAAGCGTAAATTCAGTTAATAGGGAGGTTAAAACCTCGTGTCCTTGAATGAAAGATTAATGGAAGATATGAAAGCTGCCATGAAAGCTAAGGAAGCAGGCAAAGAAAAGCTGTCTGTTATCCGTATGGCTAGAGCTGCCATAAAAAACATGGAGATAGACCTGAAACGCCAGTTGGATGACCAGGAAGTTGTTCAAGCTTTAGCAAAGGAAGTCAAACAGCGTAAAGATGCTATTCCCGAGTATGAGAAAGCAGCGCGAGCAGATATTGTAGCTAAGCTACACCAAGAAATTGAAATTCTACAAGACTACCTTCCTCAACAATTAACAGAAGCTGAGTTAAGAGAGATTGTCTCAAAAGTCATTGAGCAAGCTGGTGCATCCGGACCTGCTGATATGGGTAAGGTGATGGGGGCAGTTATGCCAAAGGTTACCGGTCGAGCAGACGGACGTCTTGTCAACCAGATAGTTAAGGAATTGTTAAGTAAATAAAATAAAATAGTCTGGTAGAGCAAATCTGCCAGACTATTTTTAACTGTAATGGGAAATATACTTAACAACAATACGTTGATGGAGGAGAAATGTATGGCAAAAAAAATATCTTACATACTATTGCTGTCCCTGCTTCTCACTTTAGCTTTTACTGGAATAACGCCAATTAGCGCTCAACAGGACAATCTGGTCTATATTATCCAAGTAGAGGGAATAATAGATGGTGGAAAGGCTGCATTTCTCAATAGAGCTTTTAATGAAGCAGATGCTAATGGTGCAACAGGAATTATTTTAGAGATAGATACTCCTGGAGGGCGTATAGACTCTGCTGTGCAAATGGGAAAGACCATTATAAATTCGCCAGTGCCCACAATCGCCTTTGTTAGAGGAGGGGCTATCTCTGCAGGTGTGCTGATCACTATATCAGCCCAAAATGTGGTGATGGCTCCTGGTAGCACTATTGGAGCAGCTGAGCCGAGAAGAGGGGAGGAGAGAGCTGACGAGAAAACCCTGTCCTTTTGGACAAAGCAGCTAGAAGGAGCGGCAGAGGTTAGAGGTCGAGATAAGCAGTTGGTGGCTGCCATGAGTGATGCAGAAATTGAAATACCTAATGTTATTGAGAAGGGCAGAGTCCTTACTTTGACAGCGGAAGAAAGCCTGGAGCTAGGTCTGGCAGATCATATATTCTCCACTAGAGGAGAAATAATGCAAGAATATGGATTTACAGGAGCAAAAGTGGTAGAATTAAAGCCGGGGCTAGCAGAAAATATTGCCAGTCTAGTTACCAATCCATACGTAAGTCCCATATTGCTAACTATTGGTTTCTATGGTTTGCTTATGGAGGTGTACAGCGCAGGGTGGGGTGTTCCTGGAACAATGGGGCTTATTGCCTTATCCCTCTTTTTTGGAGGACACCTGATAGCAGGCTTTGCAGGCGTGGAGGCAATTATTTTATTTGTGTTAGGAGTGATTCTTTTGGCTGTTGAGGTATTTGTCACTCCTGGATTTGGTGTAGCAGGAGTAGGTGGCATTGCAGCTTTAATCGCCAGTATTTTATTAGCATCTATCTCTATGGAACAGGCGTTAATTTCGCTAGCGGTGGTTTTCTTAGGTACTATATTCTTATTCGTTCTCACCTTTAGATTTGTCACTGCGGGCAAGTTTTGGCGCAAGCTAGTCTTAGGAGATAAGTTGGATGCTCAAAGTGGTTATTCCTCGGCAAACACTAGTTTAACTAATTATTTAGGGCGGGAAGGTACGACAATTACGCCCTTAAGACCAGCAGGAACAATTGAGTTTGACGATGGTGATCGCTTGGATGTGGTGACTGAGGGAAACTTCATTGGCGCCCAGGTTTTAGTGAAGGTAGTTAAGGTGGAAGGCTCTCGGATATTAGTTCGAGAGATAAAAAAATAAATACATAAAAGGAGGAATTGACAAATGTTAGAAATCACTACATTATTTTTCTTTCTATTTTTCTTGCTGTTTGTCAGCCTAATTGTGTACTTGATTCCTGTGGGACTATGGATTTCCGCTTTGGCAGCAGGAGTGCGCATTGGCATTATGACACTGGTGGGAATGCGATTTAGAAGAGTGCCCCCTAATCGCATTGTATCTCCCCTAATCAAAGCTGATAAGGCAGGTCTTAATTTAACGGCAAACCATCTGGAGGCTCACTTTTTAGCCGGTGGTAACGTGGATAAAGTGGTTAATGCCCTAATTGCGGCAGAACGTGCTAATATTCCACTCCAATTTGAAAGGGCAGCAGCTATTGATCTGGCAGGTAGAGATGTGTTGACTGCAGTACAGATGAGTGTTAATCCCAAGGTAATTGAAACACCAATCATCGCAGCTGTGGCTAAGGATGGTATTGAAGTAAAAGTAAAGGCAAGGGTGACAGTTAGAGCCAATATCGATCGCCTGGTGGGTGGTGCTGGAGAGGAAACAATTATCGCTCGAGTTGGTGAAGGTATTGTAACTACAGTAGGTTCTGCAATATCCCACAAGGATGTATTGGAAAACCCAGACAACATTTCTCGCACTGTGCTTGGCAAGGGCTTAGATGCAGGAACTGCCTTTGAAATTCTCTCTATTGACGTTGCAGACGTGGATGTGGGAAGAAACATTGGTGCCAGCTTGCAAACTGACCAAGCAGAAGCGGACAAGAGAATTGCCCAAGCAAAGGCAGAAGAGCGACGAGCAATGGCTGTTGCTCAAGAGCAGGAGATGGTGGCACGGGTTCAGGAGATGCGAGCTAAGGTAGTTGAAGCAGAGGCGGAAGTGCCTAGGGCTATGGCCGAAGCTTTGCGAGAAGGCAAGCTAGGGGTAATGGATTATTACAACATGCAAAATATTTTGGCAGACACTCAGATGAGAGAAGCTATATCCCAGTCTGGAAACCAGACAACTAGCCAGAAAAATCATAGTCACAACAACACTAATAAAGACAACAACAAGAAATAATGGTGGTATATAGTCTTTCTATAGGAGGTGGGTTACTTGGAAAATTTGCTAGGGCTTATATTCTTTTTGGTCATTATTTTGTCCAGATTATTTGGCCAAAAAAATCCTCCGCCACCTAAGCGCCAGCCTAGACCCCAACAGAATCCTCAGGCCCCGGATAGAACTACGGTACAAGAGAGGCCTACTGTTAGAACTAGGCCTAGACCTGTATCCCAGAAGGATGCTCCCCAACAAACTGACTTGGATGATTTGTTTCCCATTCCAGATGATATAAGGGAGATATTTGGTTTACCCAAGGCGAAGCGGCCAGCTAAGGAGCCTGAACAAGAACCAGTGACGGTACTAAGCAGTCAAACTCCTGCTGAGCCACTAGACTATGCTTTAAAGCAACAGGAGTACAGTCAAAACAAGCCAGTTTCAGGATATGACTTGGGCAAGGGAGCTCAAGCTAGGCCTGCAGTACTACCTAATGGCTTACTGCCGGATAAGAGTACTGCTATGCAAGGGATTATTTGGGCTGAAATCCTCCATAATCCTCGCGTTAGAAGGCATGGAACATATGGAAGAAGGTAAAATACATAAAAAGGTGTAGCTCTTTAAATTGAGCTACACCTTTTTTCTTGTGTCTAAAAAGCATCAGCCAGTAATATATGCCTTGTCTACAGCATAGATTAGTTAGGAACAAGGAGGGATGTCCTGATGGATTTTAAGAGTAAGCATCAACAGTTAAAAGAGGCATTTTTTAGGATGCTAGAAATGCCTAGTGATGTTGTACTAGATATGCCAAAGCTAATAATGATAGGCAATATTCAGCTTTATATCGAAAACCACAGAGGAATAGTAAATTTTAGTCAGGAAGAGGTAATAATTGCTGTCAGTATAGGTAGAGTAGAGGTTAGGGGCAGCAATCTAGTGATAAGAGGTATTTACACCGATGAAATTATGTTAGAGGGAAAAATTACTTCAGTCCAAATTTTAAATTAGGGTGATGAATATGTTGTTATCAAGATGGTGGTCTTATTTGTTAGGTTATGTGGTAATAACTGTTGAAGGAGCCTTTGTAGAGAGATTTTTAAATATGACTAGTAGCAGGGGTATTTTCTTATGGGATATCGCAAATGTAGAGCCAGGAGTAATAAGGGCTAAGGTAAGGGTATATGGATTTAAGAAATTAAGGCATATAGCAAGAAAACAGAACTGTCGCATTAAGGTGGAAGTAAAAAGAGGAGTACCTTTTTTGTTTGCGAAGCTCCAAAAACGAAAAGCTTTAATGGTTGGTGCGGTAGCATTCTCTGTAATACTATATGTATTATCCTCTTATGTATGGTTTATTGATATTCAAGGAACAGAACGAGTGAAAACTGAGCAGATTCTGATGATAGCAAGAGAAAATGGCTTAGAAATAGGAAGGACTAAAAGCTCCTTTGATCCAGACGAAGTGGAAAAGGCTATAGGCAACATGCAGGAGATTGCCTGGGTTGGCATTCAAATTAAAGGAACAAAGGTAATTATAGAGGTGGCTGAAAAGGTATTACCAGATGTGGTAGCAGACCAATCGATACCTGCCCATTTAGTTGCTAAACAGGATGGGTTAGTTCAGGATATAATAGTATTAGCAGGAACTCCAGCTGTCAAGTCAGGAGACACTGTGCAAAAGGGGCAAATTCTGATCTCAGGCTATGTGTATGCCAATGAGCTGAATGCCGGTAACATAGAGCAGCCCCAAGCTTCTTTAGCTGAGCCTAAAAAGATTAGGGCTAGAGGAATCGTTAGAGCGCGAGTTTGGCTCGAAGCAGAGGCTAAAGTACCCTTGGTGCAACAAGGAACCAACAAGACAGGAAAATATACCCAAGTAATGTCCATAAAGCTTAATAATAAGGAGATAGTAGTTAGAGGTCCAAGAGAGATAACTTATGAATATTATGATGTGAAGATGGAGACTAAAAGTATTATTCATCATCCCAATATAGATATTCCAGCAAAAATTATCAGATATACCTACTATGAAGAAAAGCCCTTTAGTAAATCCTATACTCCTGAGCAGGCTTTTGAATTAGCTGTCAAAGAAGCGGTAGGTAAAATAGATCTCTTGCTACCTAATAATGCCAGAAGGACTGAAAAGCAAATAACTGAACTATCTAGTAAAGATGATCCTTATGTACATTTGCGAGTAACTATAGAGACAATACAGGATATTGTAGAACCCCATCCTATTCCCTAAACTGAGCAAATAAGTTATAATATAAACAGCGTACCATTTTTGAAAAGGATTTAGGAGGACTTGTAATTGACAAACAATGGACAAAAGGTAATCGTGTTACCTAGTAACCAGGTGGCAGGAAATGTTTTTGGTAAATATGATGAACACTTAAAGCTAATAGCAAAAGAAACTGATGTAAAAATAGTTGGGCGAGGCCTAGAGTTGCATCTTGCAGGAGACAAAAAATCTCTAGAGTATTTGAGTGGTGTATTTAATCACTTAACCCAGCTGGCAAGTAAGGGAATACAGCTTTCTGTGGGTGATGTGAGTTATGCTCTTGCAACATTTGGGAAGTCAGATGATGAAAATATCACCAAAGCTCTTAGTGAGGTAGAGTTTGTCACCCAAAAGGGAAAACAAATTAAGGCAAAGACGCTGGGACAAAAAAAATATCTACAAGCTATGGACAAACACGATATTGTATTTGGCATAGGTCCAGCAGGTACAGGAAAAACATATTTAGCAGTTTTGAAAGCAGTAGCTGCTTTGAAAAATAGAGAAGTGAACCGAATAATTTTAGCCCGCCCTGCAGTAGAAGCAGGTGAGAAGCTAGGCTTTCTTCCTGGGGATTTGCAGGATAAGGTGAATCCCTATCTGAGGCCGCTATATGATGGATTATATGATATTTTAGGAGCAGAGACAGCCCAAAAATATATGGAACGCAATATCATAGAGGTTGCTCCTTTAGCTTATATGCGAGGAAGAACATTAGATGACTCCTTTATTATTTTAGATGAGGCTCAGAATACAACTCCTGAGCAGATGAAAATGTTTTTAACCAGAATAGGCTTAGGCTCCAATGCAGTTATTACAGGTGATATTACCCAGGTGGATTTGCCAAGAGGTAGCTATTCGGGGTTGATTCATGTACAAAATATACTGCAAGAAGTAGAGGGCATATCCTTTTGTTATCTGACAAATCAAGATGTGGTTAGACATCCTTTGGTGCAGCGGATAATTCAAGCCTATGAAAAAGTGGAGACTAATGCACATTAATCTAGGGAGCTGAGTGTCATGGTTAAGCATAGAGTATATAAGCAGTACCTAATTATTCCCTTGGCTAAGGCTATGAAAAACTTAACCGCCCGCCGCAGCTTTTTGGGGGTGGTATTTTTTCTATTGACTACCTTGATTATCGCAACCAATTTCGTCCCCCAAACCTTAAACTTTGAGCCAGGAGATGTAAGTAATATAGAAATCCCTGCGTCTAGGGACCTAACCTTTGAGAGTCAGGTATTAACCTCCCGGGCCCGAGAAGAGGCTATTAAGGTGGTTGAGCCTAGCTATCGAGTAGACAAGTCTATAATTGCCAATTTGGAGCTAGAGTTGGAGAAACCTTTTCAACAGCTTCAAGCCATAAAACAACAGCAGGAACTGACAGAGGAAGAACAAATTAACAAGATTATTGCCCAGTTTGACTTTGTTAACACGGAGAGCCAGGCGGCAAGTTTACTAGCCCTTGAGGAGAATATAATTGCCGATGGATATATAACTCTCAAAGAAATCATTAACAAACACTTGGCAACAGGAGTGCAAAAAGAAGCACTGCTGGCAGTGACCGAGCAAATATTATTAGATATTGATGCCAATATTGCTCCACCATCCTTGGCAGCCTTTAGTAAAGATTTATTGTCCCAGGTAGAGATAGCTCCTACACTAGTTTATGATGCCCAGGCTACCCAACAGCGCATTGAAGAAATAAGACAGGAAGTACCACCTGTGCAAGTAACTGTGCGCAAGGGACAAACTATTGTACGACCAGGCGACGTGGTGACCGAGCTGCATATTGAGACCTTTGAGCAGTTGGGCTTGCAGCGATCTGACTCACCTTATATGGCCTTAGTGGGCATTGCTCTGCTAGTGGCCATGAGCTACACTGTGGTGATTCTATATATTTCCCAATATAAAAAGCATATTTTTAATGACGACTCAAACCTTATTTTGACAGGACTTTTGATAGTTATTACATTGGCATTGGCTAAGGTGGTAACGCTAATAGATTTTGGTGGTGACTCGGAGCTGGGCTTACAAGTAGGGCATATGATTCCTTTAGCTGCAGGCTCTATGCTGATTGCCATATTGCTAGATGTTAAGCTGGCTATTTTCCTTACAATAATATTAGGTATTTTTGTAGGCTTGTTAACTGGCGGTCAATTGGCTTTTGTAGTAACTGTGGTTATGGGAGGACTGGTAGGTGTTTACAGTGTATCTAAGCTAAGTGGACGCTCTGACTTGGTTAAAGCAGGTCTATACGTGGCAGGTGCTAGCATTGTATCAGTTATTGCTTTAGGGTTTGTATACAACAATTCCTTTAGCGTTATTTCAGTGGGAATTATTATGGGGTTACTAAATGGACTCCTCTCGTCAGTTTTGACTATTGGACTTTTGCCCTTTTTAGAAACTGCCTTTGGTATTACCTCTTCTGTAAAGCTGTTAGAGCTATCTAACCCAAATCAACCATTGCTGAAGAGGTTGCTAATAGAAGCGCCTGGCACTTATCATCACAGCATCTTGGCGGGAAATTTAGCGGAGGCTGCAGCTGATGAAGTGGGTGCCGACTCTCTATTAGTGAGGGTGGGAGCATATTATCACGATGTAGGAAAGCTTAAGCGCCCCTATTTCTTTATTGAGAACCAACTAATTGGAGATAACCCCCATGACAAGCTAGCTCCCACCTTGAGCAACCTAATCATTACCTCTCATGTCAAGGATGGAGTTGAGCTGGCCAAGGAGTATCAAGTGCCTAAAAATATTATTGACATTATCGAGCAGCATCATGGTACGGGGTTAATGGCCTTCTTTTATCACAAGGCTTGTGAGGGAGAGAAGGGAGACACTATTAAAGAGGAGGACTTCCGGTACGATGGACCTACCCCAACCACTAAAGAAGCGGCCTTAGTTATGCTAGGAGATAGTGTGGAAGCGGCTGTTCGCTCTATGCAGAACCCAACTCCAGGGAGGGTTGAGGGTCTAGTAAGAAAAATAATCAAGGAAAAATTAAACGATGGACAGCTAGATCACTGCGATTTGACGTTACGAGACTTGGAAAAAATAACCCAGGCTTTTTTGAGGGTTTTAAACGGCATCTTCCATTCCCGCATAGAGTATCCTGAAAATTTGGCTAAAGAGATGGAAAGGAGAAAATAGCTGATGGCCGTTGAAATAGTTGACAACCAAAACAAAATAGCTCTTACTGATGATTATATAGAATATATTGAGAGAGGGACCAGGCTCATCTTAGACATGCACCAAATAGAGAAGGAGCCAGAGATAACTTTAGTATTTTGTGACGATGAAGAAATACACCAGCTCAATTTCCAGTATCGCCACATGAATAAAGCTACTGATGTACTGTCTTTTCCCCAGTATGATAGCCTGACAGCAATTCAGGAAACCATTAGACATCAGAATCAGCAGTTGCCCCTCTTGCTGGGGGATATCATCATTTCTTTAGAAACTGCTGTCAAACAAAGTCAGGAATACGGACATAGCTTAACCAGAGAAATTATATTTTTGTACGTTCACGGTCTTTTGCACCTATTGGGCTATGATCACCTGGAGGATGAAGATTTAAATAAAATGAGAGATAAAGAGAGAGAGATTATGAATTTGCTAGCATTAGCTAGATAGATAGGTGATTGATGGTGAAAGAGCTGCAGAAGAACAACAAATTTGCTAATAGCTTTTATTATGCTCTAATGGGCTTGGGCTGGGCTGTGGCAAAAGAGAGAAATATGCAGATTCACTTACTATTTGTCATAGGTGTTGTAATGTCTTCAATAATTTTAGGTGTCACTCTAGGAGAAGTTATTGCATTATCTATTGTAATCACCCTGGTTTTAGTTACAGAGATGCTCAATACAGCTTTAGAAAAACTGGTAGACCTGACTACAGGAGATCAGTATCATCCTCTGGCTAAAGTGGTAAAGGATGTGGCTGCTGGAGCAGTACTTCTAGCAGCCTTGAATTCTATCATAGTTGGTCTAATCATCTTTCTACCCAAGCTGTTTTAGAGGATAGAGCAATTGCCTAAATTAAGAGAGTTTAGAAAGATACCTGTTATCGACAAGGAGGTACTATGTTTAAAAAAATTCGGACGTATTTTTTATCGGGGATATTAATTTTACTGCCGGTAATGATGACTTTTACAATGGTGCTGTGGATTTTTCATTACGTAGATAATTTGTTTGTAGCTCAGTTAATATACGCTACCACCGATATAGATAATATACCAGGCTTGGGCATATTATTTACTATGCTATTAATCATTGCAGTAGGAGCCCTGGGTACTAATCTACTAGGCAAGAAACTTATTATGTTTGGAGAGACAATACTACATAGAATACCTTTGGTCAATGTGATTTACCGAGCAGTAAAGCAAATTGTAGATGCTTTTGCCAGTAGAGATAAAAATGCCTTCCAAAGGCCAGTTCTAGTTCAATATCCTAGAAAGGGCATCTGGGCTATTGCTTTTGTCACCGGAGAGACAGAGGGAGAGGTACAGTATAAAACAAACGACAAGGTGATTAACGTTTTTTTACCAACTACTCCCAACCCAACCTCGGGCTTTCTACTGATGGTTCCAAAGGAAGATGTGATTCCTCTAGAAATGACAGTTGAAGAAGCGGTAAAAATGATCATTTCAGCTGGCGTTGTTACCCCCACATACAAAGGAGGAGCAAAATAGATGTCTAAGGATAAGAAAATATTAGCAGCATTAATTATAGTTGGGATTGCCATCGGAATAAGCGCCTTTACTTACCTTAACAATATGTTGGATAAGCCAGTCGATCCGGTGGTAGAGCAACAGCCTGCAGAGGAGAATGAAGCTGAAGAATCCCAGCAACCCGCCTATGTTGCCCCATTGACTGGAACTCCGGTAGATAAGCCCGTTTTGCGCAGACCTATTGCTATCACAGTAGAAAACTCTCCTGGAGCCAGGCCCCAATCGGGACTTAAAGATGCAGACTTAGTCTATGAAGTGTTAGCAGAGGGGGGTATTACTAGATTTCTAGCTATTTACCATAATAATGACACAGATAATGTAGGACCCATTAGAAGCGCTAGAGACTATTTGGCCTACATGTCTCATGATTATGATGGAGTATTTGTCCACGTGGGTGGCAGTCCTGGTGGACTTGCTTATGTGGGGCAAAGCTCAGTTGCAAATCTCAATGCTTTTTTTATTGCTACTGGAGAATTCTGGCGCACAAAGGATCGCAAAGCACCTCACAACTTATATAGCAAAACCAGCGAGATTAGGAAATTGATGGTAAAACAAGGCTACGAGCGAGATAAAGAAATTTCGGGCTGGCCCTACCTAGCTCCAGATCAAGAATTTGCTGGCACCAGTGCTCCTAGTCTAAAGATCTTTTATCCTTCTGCTGTTAGTGTAGTGGAGTATCAATATGTGCCAGAATTGAAGGTGTATGCAAGAAATATGGGCGGAAAGCCCCATATTGACCGAGAATCGGGCTTGCAATTAGCAGCAAAGAATATTATTGTGCAGTTTGCTGATACTAAAGTTATCGATGGAGAAGGGCGCCTTAGCATAAATCTGACAGGCTCAGGTAAAGCCTTAGTCTTCAGTGGTGGAAAGGTTATTGATGCCAAATGGACAAAGAAGGACAATCGCAGCCGTACTGTATTTACTGATGCCAATGGAGCAGAAATAGCCTTAGCTCCAGGGCAAACGTGGATCCAAATAGTTAGAACCGATACTAAGGTAGAATACTAAGTTTAGGGAGTGGAATAAAGTGGATTTCAAATCAGGATTCGTTAGTATTATTGGTAGGCCTAATGTGGGTAAATCTACTCTTTTGAATCAAATAATTGGACAAAAGATTGCCATTATGTCTGATAAGCCTCAAACTACAAGAAATAAAATTACTGGTGTTTACAATGGCGAAGAAGGACAAATAGTATTTATCGATACTCCTGGAATTCACAAGCCTCAGCATAAGCTAGGTGAGCTAATGGTAGACGCAGCTCAAGGAACCTTTAACGAAGTAGAGGCGATATTACTCCTTACTGATGTTACTCAAGAGCTGGGTAGAGGAGATGAGTTTATTTTAGAGAACCTTGCCCGAGTAAAGACACCGATTATTCTAGTGCTAAATAAAATAGACCTAATTAGCAAGGAGCAGTTATTGCCAATTATTGAAGCTTGGCGAAACAAATTTCAATTTGCCCATATTGTGCCAGTTTCTGCCCTTAAAAATGAAAACACTAAAGAGCTGTTAAAAATTCTTATGAATTACATGCCAGAAGGGCCCCAATATTACCCTCCTGATATGATAACAGACCAACCTGAGCGGATACTGGTAGCTGAGTTGGTAAGAGAGAAATTGCTGAAACGGACCAGAGAAGAGGTTCCCCACTCAGTTGCCGTATTTGTTGAACTGATGGAGCCCCGACCAAACAATCTAATTTACATAGGATGTACAATTTATGTGGAAAGAGATTCTCAGAAAAAAATAATTATTGGTAAAAATGGTACTATGCTTAAGGCAGTAGGTGCAGATGCTAGAAGAGAAATTCAGATGCTCCTGGGCAATCAAGTATTCTTGGAGTTGTGGGTAAAGGTTAAGAAGGATTGGCGCAATCATCAATCAACTTTGAAAAACCTTGGATTTTATGAAAATTAAGGCACGCATATGTTTCCTTAGTCAAGCTAAACCTAACTAGGACAGAAAAAATATAGCTGAAAAGGACAGGTGAACCCAATGCATAGTTCGTTGTTTTGGAAGCTATTTACCATCACTGGAGATGTGGAAACTTATTTGCGATACAAAAATTGCCTGGAAAAAGAGAATCGGAACTCAGAGGAAGCGGTTACAATTCAAGGGGGATAATAGTGAAAACAGTAAGTGTTAATGGGCTGGTGTTGAGAACTCGTAAATATAGTGAAGCGGATCATTTACTCACTATATTTACCCCTGAGCTTGGCAAGATTTCAGCTATTGCCAAGGGAGCTAGAAAAGCAAAAGGGGGCATGCGAGGAAAAACCCAGCCTTTTGTTTTTGGTAGGTATTTAATATTTAAAGGTCAAAGCTTATATGTGGTTACTGAGGCGGAAATAGTAAGCTCCTTTAATCGGCTGAGTGGGGATGTGGAAAAGTACGCTCAGGCCAGTTATCTATGTGAGTTGACCGATGCATTTTTAGAATTAGACTATCCTATAATTGAGCTTTTTAGTTTACTTCTTAGCAGTCTACATTTTCTAAACGCAGAGGATGAACCTTTACTAATTCCCTGGTATCAGTTACAGCTATTGGATATATTAGGCTATACTCCTGATTTGGAAAATTGCGCAATTTGCGGTATAAATACTCTTAAATGTAGCGTTTTTTCCCATCAAAATATTGGGGGAGTGGCTTGTCAAAGCTGTACCCCTAATGGAATAAGGCTTACAGAAGGTGTACGCAAAGCTATGGGGCAACTACTACAGATGGATATTTTAAAAATTTCTCGGATAAAGCTTACAGAGTCCTTGTCTAGGGAGCTGCAACAGCATTTAGATAGGCTAATAGAATTTAACCTCAATAAACCTCTAAAGAGCACAAATTTTCTTAGGTGCATAAAAAAGGATTAATATGGGTTTACTATCTAGTGAAAGGAGGAGTACGCAATGGATAAACAGTATTCTAATTTCACTGATGAATCAATAGCTTTAGAAAAGGTTGATATCTTGCGGGACCGACTAGGAGTATCTTATCAAGTTGCCAGAGATGCATTGATAAAAAACAACGGCAACCTTATTGAGGCTCTTGTCATGTTAGAGCAGGAGAAAAACAAAGATGTGGGTCAAAAGATAGCTAAAAGGGTGGGCAGCTTGTTGGCCAAAGGTAATGCTACTAAAGTGCGTATAAAAAGAGATGGGCAAACAGTAGCTGAAATACCTGCTACGTTAGGGGCTGTAGGCCTTTTAACCACATTGAGCTACACTCCGTTAGCAGTTGCGGGAGCAATTGGCTCTATTACAGCTATGTTTAATCGCTATACCTTAGAGGTAGAGCGAAAGGATGGGCAAGTAACTGAGCACCCGATTATGGAGGAGGATCAGCCGTCGGTAGAGGTGGTAGTAAAAGAAACCGATGTTTAACGAGAGGTATGTCCTATTGACAGAGAAGGCTATTTTTGCTAAAGTAAATTAAAAACTGGATACTTTTGGCGATGATGGAGATATTAGATCTATTATTCCTTTTTCCAGAGAGGCGGCATTAGGTGGAAACCGCTAAGGAATTAGATTGAAGGGCACTTCTGAGCTGTAGGAGGAAAGCCAAGCTCTGCTTTGGTGAGTAAAGCCTTATGAAAAGCGGCCTGCAGATATAATACTGCTGGCAATAAGGGTGGAACCGCGGGAAAGTCTCTCGTCCCTGTTTAGACAGGAACGGGAGGCTTATTTTTATTTTTTTAAAGGAGCGATGATATAATATGAGTATGACTTACCAAGAAATTATTCAGACATTAACAAAATATTGGAGTGAGCAGGGTTGCATCATCCAACAGCCTTATGATGTGGAAAAAGGAGCTGGAACCATGAATCCTGCCACCTTCCTAAGGGCATTAGGACCTGAGCCTTGGAATGTGGCCCACGTTGAGCCTTCCCGAAGACCTACAGATGGCCGCTATGGTGAAAATCCTAATCGTCTTCAACACTATTATCAGTTTCAGGTAATATTAAAGCCTTCGCCTATCAATGTTCAAGAATTGTATCTAGGCAGCTTGGAACAGCTAGGGATAGACCCACTGAAGCACGATATAAGATTTGTGGAAGACAACTGGGAATCTCCTAACTTAGGTGCTTGGGGATTAGGCTGGGAAGTGTGGCTAGATGGCATGGAAATAACCCAGTTTACCTATTTCCAACAGTGTGGTGGCTTGGACTGTCGACCAGTTTCCGCCGAATTGGCCTACGGAACTGAGCGAATAGCCATGTTTATCCAGGGAGTTGACAATGTGTTTGATGTGGAATGGACTAAAGGTATAACTTATGGGGACGTTCATCATCAAGGAGAAGTGGAGCATTCGATCTACAATTTTGAAGTAGCAACAGTAGAAAGCTTAAAAACCTCCTTTGACCTGTATGAAAAGGAAGCGGTTATTCTAATGGAGCGAGGCCTAAGCTTTCCAAGCTATGATTATGTTCTTAAGTGCTCCCACACCTTTAACTTGCTAGATGCTCGGGGGGCTATTAGCGTTACTGAGCGGACAGGATACCTGACGCGCATAAGACATTTGGCAAGAGCCTGCGCCCAATGCTATGTGCAGTCTAGGGAAAAGATGGGTTATCCTCTGATAAAAGATATAGCAAAACGGAAGGAACTAGGCTTGGATAAAGAGGAAGAGGTGACTAATAATGGCTAGAGATTTGCTATTAGAAATCGGCACTGAAGAAATACCTGCTGGATTCATGGAAAAGGCCTTAGCTGATTTAAGGGAGCTTACAGCTAAAGCCCTCTCAGGAGAACGAATTAGCTATGACAGTATAGAAGTGTATGGAACACCCAGGCGGCTAGCTTTTATTGTTAGAGCTGTTGCCGAACGTCAGGCTGATGTAGAGGAAGAGATGAAAGGACCTAGCAAGAAAGTAGGAGTAGACCAAACAGGCAACTTTACTAAGGCTGCTGAGGGCTTTGCCAGAGGACAAGGGGTTGAACCAAGCTCCCTTTATTTTAAGGAGTTAAACGGAGTAGAATACATATATGCCTTAAAGAAAGAAAGCGGGCAAGCTACCAAAAATATTTTGACCCGAGTATTACCTGGGATTATCAGCGGACTAAGCTTTCCTAAAACTATGCGCTGGGGAAATTATGAGATGCGATTCGTCCGCCCAATCAGATGGTTGGTAGCCCTATATGGACAAGAGCTAATTCAATTTAATATTACAGATATCACAACAGCTAAATATACTTATGGACATCGCTTTTTAGCCAAGGAACCATTAATTATCCCAGAACCAAGTCAGTATCTAGAGGTGCTGAAAAGTGGATTTGTTATTGCTGACCAAGCAGAACGCAAAAAACTGATTTGGCAACAAATTTTAGATTTGGCTGCTCAAGAAGGTGGTTCCGTGGAAGAAGACTTGGAGCTGCTAGAGGAGGTAAACTATTTAGTAGAATACCCCACTCCTTTATGTGGTAGCTTTGCAGATGATTATTTGAATTTGCCTGTTGAAGTACTAATAACCCCAATGCGGGAGCATCAGCGCTATTTCCCCGTATTTGATAAGCAAGGAAAGCTGATGAACAAATTCATTACTGTTCGCAATGGCAACGGAGAGCACTTGGATACAGTTCGTCAAGGAAATGAAAAAGTATTAGCGGCTCGATTAGCTGACGCTAAATTTTTTTATGATGAAGATTTAAAAAATCCTCTAGAATCTTTGCTGCCAAAGCTGGCGGATATCACTTTTCAAGAATCCTTAGGAACAGTTTTAGAAAAGGTAAATAGAGTAGAAAATTTAACAAAATACCTGGCAGAGCGGTTAGCCGTAGATAGTAAATCTCGGGCTCAGGCACTGCGGATAGCTAGACTAGCCAAAGCAGACTTAGTTACAAATATGGTATATGAATTCCCAGAGCTTCAAGGAATAATGGGTGCATATTATGCTACTGCTAATGGGGAATCTGCCGAAATAAGTCAAGGGATAAAAGAGCATTACTATCCGCGGTTTGCAGGAGATCTTCTGCCCCAGGGGATACCAGGATGGCTGGTCAGTATAGCTGATAAACTAGACACAATAGTTGGTTGTTTTGGAGTGGGTATTCAGCCTACAGGCTCACAAGATCCCTATGCTTTACGCAGACAAGCCTTAGCTATATGCCATCTTTTGCTGCAGAGAAAAACTGAAGTCACATTAGCTGAGCTATTGGAGGCAGCTTATGACAATTTATCTGCTAAGGTACAGTTAAAATTGCGTAAAGCTGAATTGATTCAGGAGGTCAGCGAGTTCTTCTTTCAACGCATGAGGAATATATTAAATGATAAAGGCCATCGATATGATGTAATAGAAGCAGTATTAGCTCCTAAAAATACTGATTTAATAAATATTATCCAGTGGGCCGATGCTCTAACCAAATTTAGACAGGAGATAGGCTTTAACAGCTTGCTGACAGGGTTTACTAGAGTAAGCAATTTAGCAAAAAAAGGTTCTGGTGGCCTTGTAGTGGCTGAACTGTTAGTAGAGCCTGCTGAGCACCAATTAGCGCAAGTACTTGAGGTGGTCACAAAGCAGGTGGATGTACTTGTGGCTGACAAGCAATACTTGTCAGCACTGCAAGAGCTTTCAAAAATTCAGGAGCCGATAGATAAGTTCTTCAATGAAATTATGGTTATGGTTGAAGATGAAAATATAAAACTAAATAGACTAGCGCTGTTAAATAGTATAACACATTTGCTTATTGACAAAATAGACTTGACAAAAATTGTGGTGGATTAAAAAAAATACACGCCCCTTTGCAGGAAAAACTATATATATCGTATAAATAATATACTATACTTATTCAATAGTATGTAATAATAGTGACAAGGGTGGTGGAAAGAATTCAACTTTCATCCAGGCAAGAGAAAATTATTCAAGTAGTAAAAAAAGAGGGTCCGATTACTGGTGAGCAAATAGCTCAAGCTCTTAGCTTGACTAGAGCCACCTTGCGACCCGACTTAGCCATATTAACAATGTCAGGAATGCTTGGAGCAAGGCCTAGAGTAGGCTACTACTATAAGGGACTAATGCAGCAGTCCTTGGGAAATGTCCTCAATGATTACAAAGTTAAAGACTTCATGTCTATCCCCGTTGTAGTTCAGGAGCATACTACATTATACGATGCAATTGTTATGTTGTTTATGGAAGACGGAGACACATTGATAGTAGTAAATGAGGAAGGCTTGCTAACAGGAGTATTATCCAGAAAAGACCTGCTAAAAATAACATTAGGACAGATGGATTTATATAAGGTTCCAGTAAGTGTGATGATGACTAGAATGCCTAATGTGATCACGATTACTCCTGAGGATTCAATCTATCAAGCAGCAAAAAAACTAGCTGAGCATGAAATAGAAGTACTTCCTGTTATAAGGCAAGGCCAAGAAAATCAAAAAACTAGTCTAAAGGTTGTGGGCAAGCTTAGCAATAACAATCTTACCAAGCTATTGGTAGAGCTTACGGAAAATATCCTGTGAGGAGGGGAATGCCATTAGTATTAAAAAACCACTAATATATGTGATATCTGACGCCTTAGGCGAAACAGCAGAGTTTGTGGCTAAAGCTGCCGCAAGTCAATTTGATGGAGGTAATATTGAGGTGCGCCGAGTACCTTACGTTACCGACGATGAGCATATTCTTGATATAGTAGAAGAAGCGGCAAATTATCAAGCTGTTATAGCCTTTACATTAGTTCTTCCAAACCTTCGTCAGAAACTAATAGAGAGTGCCACGAACAAAAATGTGGAAATAGTAGATATTCTAGGACCAATGATGAACGCTCTTGCTAGAACTACTGGTTTAGAGCCAAAGCTTCAGCCGGGGTTACTGCATCAGATGGATGACCAGTATTTTCGTAAAGTCGAGGCAATAGAATTTGCTGTAAAGTACGATGATGGGAAAGATCCGCGAGGAATAATTCATGCTGATATTGTATTTATTGGGATTTCCCGAACATCAAAGACACCTTTGTGCATGTATTTAGCCCATAAAAGGGTTAAGGCAGCCAATGTACCCCTGGTACCGGAGGTTGCTCCACCAGATGAGCTCTTTAAACTGCCACCTAAAAAAGTAGTTGGACTAACTATCAACCCTCAGCTTTTATACGATATTCGCATCGAGCGCCTAAAAACACTAGGGCTTACTAGTAGTGCTGACTATGCCAGTCTAGAGAGAATAATGAAAGAGCTAGACTACGCAGAAGGCATTATGAAACGAGTAGGTTGTCCTATCATCAATGTGACCAACAAGGCTGTTGAAGAGACGGCTAGTAAGGTTTTAGAATTATATTTTAAGGGGGAGCGAGATGTCAAATAGTAAGTATGTATACTTGTTTTCAGAGGGGAAAGCAGAAATGAAAGAATTGCTAGGTGGCAAAGGAGCCAACTTAGCAGAAATGACTAATATTGGCTTGCCAGTGCCACCTGGGTTCACTGTAACTACGGAAACTTGCAATCAGTATTTTGCCAATGGCAAGGAGTTTCCTGAAGGTCTTTGGGAGCAAGTTGAAGCTGCTATAAGAGAAATAGAAACTATTACTGGCAATGTTTTTGGCTCTGCAGAAAAACCCCAGCTATTATCAGTGCGTTCCGGCTCGGTAGTTTCTATGCCTGGAATGATGGACACAGTTTTAAACCTAGGGCTGAATGATCAGACTGTGCAAGGTATGGCTGCAGCTAGCAATGACAAGCGCTTTGCTATGGATTGCTACCGTCGCTTTATCCAGATGTTTAGTGGTGTGGTAATGGGTGTGGAACATGTGAATTTTGAGGTAGTTTTACACGACCTAAAGCACAAGGTAGGAGTAGAATATGACCATCAACTAACTGGGGAACAGATGGAAGAATTGGTTGAGGAATATAAAAAAATAGTAAAACGCAACTCGGGTAAAAGCTTTCCCCAAGACCCAATGGAACAGCTAAAACTTGCTACAAAAGCAGTTTTTGATTCCTGGCAAAATCATCGAGCTATAGTATATCGTAAGATAAACAATATTCCAGATCATTTGGGGACTGCTGTAAACATTCAAGCCATGGTTTTTGGTAACATGGGAGATGACTGTGGGACAGGAGTAGCCTTTACTCGCAACCCTTCAAATGGGGAAAATAAGCTTTATGGTGAATATTTAATAAATGCCCAAGGGGAGGATGTGGTAGCCGGAATTAGAACACCTGAGCCTATCAGCACCTTGGAAGAAAAAATGCCTGAAGTTTTCCAACAATTTGTCCAAATTTGCAACTTGCTTGAAAAGCATTACCGAGATATGCAGGATATTGAATTTACTATTCAAGGTGGCAAATTATACATGCTGCAGACTAGAGCGGGCAAGAGAACTGCCAATGCAGCAATTAAAATAGCAGTGGAAATGGTTAATGAGCAGTTAATCGATAAAGAGGAAGCTATAAAAAGAGTAGAACCAGGTCAGTTGGATCAGCTATTACATAGACGAATTGATCCCCAGGCTAAGCTAGAAATATTGGCAAAGGGCTTACCCGCATCACCTGGTGCAGCTAGTGGTAAAATAGTATTTGATGCAAATGATGCGGAATTAAAGGCTCTAGAGGGAGAAAAGGTGCTCTTAGTGGGAACTGAAACCACTCCAGATGATATTCATGGGATGGTGGCGGCAGAAGGTATTCTAACCAGCAGAGGTGGTATGACTAGTCACGCTGCAGTAGTTGCTAGAGGCATGGGAAAGCCTTGTGTGTGTGGATGTGAAGCTCTAAAAATTGACTTAAAAAATAAAGAATTAAGCATTGGCAACAAGGTATTTAAGGAGGGTGACCAGCTATCAATTGATGGTAGCACAGGGAATGTCATCGACGGTGTGGTGCCAATGATAGATCCAGATCTCAGTGAAGAATTTTTGACTCTGTTAATTTGGGCAGATGAAACTAAAAAACTTTTGGTCAGAGCAAATGCCGATACTCCTGACGATGCAAAAAAAGCTAGGGACTTTGGTGCCCAAGGTATAGGCTTATGTAGAACTGAACATATGTTTATGGCTCCCGAAAGACTTCCCATAGTACAGGAGATGATTTTAGCCGAAAATATTTCTGAAAGACAAACAGCCTTATCTAAGCTTTTACCAATGCAGCAAGGAGATTTTTATGGAATTTTAAAGGCTATGGCTGGCTTGCCTGTGACTATTCGCCTGCTAGATCCGCCTCTCCATGAATTTTTGCCCAATATAGAAGATTTAGTAGTGAAAATAACTCAATTAAAGCTAACCCAGGGTGATGAGGAAGAGCTGGCTGAGAAGGAAAGCCTACTACGCAAGGTGAGAGCTCTATCCGAGTTTAATCCTATGTTAGGTCATCGAGGGTGTCGGCTAGCCATTACCTTCCCAGAAATATATGAAATGCAAGCTAGGGCAATTTTTCAGGCAGTAGCTCAGCTGGTCAAAGAGGGAATCCAGGTACAGCCAGAAGTGATGATTCCTTTAGTTATTCACCAAGAGGAGCTAAAACGCCTGAGAGAATTAGTAATTGCTAATGCAGAGCAAGTAAAGGCAGAACAGCAGGTTGACTTTGACTTTACCGTAGGTACTATGATTGAGATGCCAAGGGCATGTATCACTGCTGATGAGATTGCCGTAAGTGCAGACTTTTTCTCCTTTGGTACCAATGACCTAACTCAAACCACCTTAGGATTCAGTAGAGACGACGCAGAGGGGAAATTTTTACATCACTATATAGAGCAAAAAATTCTCAAGCATAATCCATTTGCGGTGTTGGATCAAGCTGGGGTGGGTAAGCTGATGAAGCTTGGTATTGAATTGGCAAGACAGATAAAGCCTGACCTAAAGATGGGTATATGTGGGGAGCACGGTGGAGAGCCTGCTTCAATAGATTTTTGTCATAGAATCGGTCTAAACTATGTTAGCTGCTCTCCCTTTAGAGTTCCTATAGCCAGACTAGCAGCAGCCCAGGCAGCGGTTAACAACAAAGAATAATTAAAATAAACAAAAATATTATTAGGGTATTGTTTCTTAATGATTTTGAGAAATAATATCCTTCTTTTTTTATCACCTGGTCTTATAATAGAGTATGGTGAATTTATTAAAAAAAGCTTATACTATAAAGTAAACAAGTAAATTGAGGTGGTTTCCATGTCGGTTGTACGTAAAATGATCGAGCGAAAAGAAAAAGAATATCTTTCTAACTATGCAGTTCTAAGCTGTAACGCTAAGAGATCAAGAGAAGAGGAACCATGTCCCTATAGAACAGCAATCCAGCGAGACAGGGATCGAATAATACATAGCAAGGCTTTTCGGAGGCTAAAGCATAAGACGCAAGTCTTTGTTGCGCCAACTGGAGATCATTACCGCACACGATTGACCCATGCCTTAGAGGTGGGACAAATATCGAGAACTATTGCCAGAGCCCTAAGATTAAATGAAGATTTGGTAGAAGCTATAGCCCTAGGACATGACGTGGGACACACTCCCTTTGGTCATGCAGGGGAGCTAGCTTTACGAAGAAACATTGGCCATTATAACCACAATGAACAAAGCTTGCGAGTATTAGATATCTTAGAAAATGAAGGTAAGGGGCTTAATCTAACCAATTTTGTTCGGGATGGTGTATTAAATCACACTGGACCAAATCTTCCTATTACTCTTGAAGGTCAAATAGTGAAAACAGGAGATAGAATAGCATACCTATGCCATGATCTTGACGACAGCTTGCGAGCAGGTTTAATCCATAAGCAGGATTTGCCAAAGCTAGTAGTGGAGGTTTTAGGAGAGAGACCAAAGGATATGATCACCGTAATGGTAGCAGATATGATAAACTCTTCAGTGGGCAAGGGAGTTATCGTCATGAGTGAAAAAGTTAGGGAGGCTATGGATAGTTTTCGAAGCTTTATGTTTCAACGAATCTACAACTCCAGTGCTTTAGAGGAAGAGCGCAGAGAAGCTGAGGAAATTATCATTGGACTATATGAGCACTTTTTATCTAGCCCTGATCTACTTCCCCAGGAGTTCTATAGACGTATAGAGGGAAATAGCTTATCTCAAGTGGTTGTAGACTATGTAGCTGGGCTGACAGATCAATATGCTATCAGCTTATATATAAAATTCTTTGGAGATGCTGCCAAGCCGAAAAAAATAGGTGCTTTTTAATTATTTTTTTTAAAAATTACAGCAGGAAGATAATAGGGTAACATAGAATATAATGTGTACACAATAAACAGAAAATTGGAATAAGAATTAAATCTATTTAAGAAAGTGATAACAAAGAACAAGCCCAACAAGTTTTAACGATAAAAATATTTTAGGAGGGGGAAATGTGGATAGAAGAAGACTAGTATGTAGTAAGTGCGCTCGCTCTTTAAGTGTATTTTTAGCTGGGACGAAATTTTTGCCGATGGGAATGGGCGTAGAAATAATATGTCCAAGGTGTAAAGAGGCAAATACTTTTCACCTTGGAAATAGCACCTTAAAAATTAAACAGGCAAAGTAATCATATTGACAAACAGCCAAACAAAAAAGTTGGCTGTTTATTTTTTAGCGAAAGGAAATAGCTTTCATTAAATAGAATTATAGACAGATAGAAAGATGCAGATGATATATCTAACCTAGGAGGTAGAATATGCTATTTAACTGGGTGATGTGGTTCTTGGTGGGGCTTATGTTGCTTATAGCCATCTTAGTAATAGGGAAAAAATTACTGGCTATTAAGTTAACTCCCCGAGAAAGGTTTGGATCAAAAAGATATTTAGCTTTTTTTATGGGTAGCTACGCTTCAGTTAGCACTTGGATTAAGGCTGGCTTAATGTTATATAATGAAAACTGGTCAACAGACCAATTAATAAAAGAAGGCATGACTTTAGTACTATCAGTTGCTTTAGTTGGATTGCTCATATACATTTTTTTTGCTGCTCCAGTTCCCCAATCGGAACAATGTAAGAGTACAGAGGGAAAAAAAGAAAATAATTAATTGATAACAAGTATAATATGCCATAAAATGGCTTATAATATGTGATAAAACTTTGAAATATTATCTATAAAAGAAGGATTATAGCAACTAATAGCGAATAAGTCAAATCGTACTGCTTCAAGCTATGAAGGAGTTTATTTTTCGCTTTTTTGCCCACCAGACAATACCTATTTATTAGTAACAGTGAGAAAAGTTATGAGGGTTAAAAAAAGAGGAAAATACAAAAACTTGGCGAAATATGCTAATTATGCAACATATATAAGGTGGTGTTATGCCTAGAAGTATACCTGATGACATTGTGGAGCAGATTAGAGAACGAGCTGATATTCTAGAAATAATAAGTGAATATTTAACCATTTCTAAACAGGGTAGAAACTATACTGGTTTGTGCCCGTTTCACAGTGAAAAAACACCATCTTTCTCTGTAAATAGAGATAAGCAGATGTACTATTGCTTTGGCTGTGGAGCAGGTGGGGACATATTCAGTTTTATTATGAATAAGGATAAACTCACTTTTCCTGAAGTGGTAGAAAAATTGGCTCGCAAGTATCACATTGAGCTACCAAAAGAAGAGCTTTCCCCTGAGCAACTGCAGAAAATAAAAAGGAAACAACGATTAATAGAGGTCAATCAGCTAGCAGTTAAATACTACAACTATCTTTTGAGTCAACCTCAAGGCATAGAGGCCAAAAAATATTTAATTAGCAGAGGCTTAAATGAACAAGAGATAGAGAAGTATCAGCTTGGCTATGCGCCTGCCAACTGGGATAGCTTTTACAAATTGGCTTTAAATCGGGGTTTTGAGATGCAAGAGCTGCTAGATGCTGGGATGGTTGTAATGCGAAACGATAAAAGTGGTTGCTATGATAGGTTTAGAAATAGGGTTTTATTTACTATTTTTAATCCGCTCTATGAGCCGATTGGTTTCGGTGGTAGGGTCCTAGATGACTCTTTACCCAAGTACTTAAATACCCCAGAAACTGATCTCTTTAACAAAGGCAATACGCTGTATGGCCTTAATTGGTCTAGTGGTAGCATTCGTCAACAGGGCTATGTAATAATCATGGAAGGCTATATGGATGCTATAGCCGCCTATAAGAACAACATAGAAAATGTTGTAGCGTCTCTTGGAACAGCTTTTACAAAAGAACATGCCGCATTAATCAAGCGCTACACTAATCAGGTTGTCATCTGTTTTGACTCGGACACTGCAGGAGTAAAGGCAGCGCTAAGGGGATTAAGTGTTCTTCAAGACGAGCGATGTGATGTTAAAGTAGTTCAGCTACCCAAGGGTATGGATCCAGATGATTTCTTGAAGGCAGAAGGCAAAGATTCCTTTTTGGAACTGGTTGATAAAGCAAAAAGCTTTATTGAATATAAGCTTGATACTGAATTGAACAACTGGAATAAAACAGGGAACTGGCAGCTAAAAGTTTTTGCTTCTATAAAAGAAGATCTACTAAAAGTTAGAAATGCTATCGAATTAGAGCAATACATTAGACTAGTGGCAACAAAGCTTGAAACCTCGGAGACCTCTATCAGAGAAGAACTTAATAAAGGAATTAAGAAAAAAAAGGTAATTTTTCAGGATAAAATAATTGAAAACAGAGATACTATCAATGGGTCAGAATCATTTATTTTACATAAGTGTTCTAATGCCCAGGAAGAAGCAGAAAAACAACTATTTTTGTTTGCCTTTTCTGATCCCATTATCAGAAAACAGATCACAGAACAATTAGATGATAATTTTTTTTCCCAGCCATTGTTAAATAGGCTATATCAAGAAGCTAAAGCGAAATGGGACAATGGCCACGAACCATCTACTGGATGGATAATGAATAAATGTTTAAATGAGGATGAAAAAAAAATCATAGCAAAGCTATTTAACCAAGCTCTACCTGAACAAGACCTAATCAAAGTGAAATTGGCAAGGGACTGTATCCAGGTTATGTTAAATAGGAATAAACAAGCTCAATTAAATGACTTAAAAAATAGATTAAAAGAAGCAGAGAAACTAGAAGATTTTACCAGCATAAAAAAGCTACTAACCGAAATACAGCGGTTGATGAAATAAATCTTAGGATTAACCCTGGAGGAAGGGGGGCAAGTAATGTCACAGGATCAGGAACAGAAAATGGAGTTGGTCAAGGGTCTAATTGACAAGGGAAAGAAGCAAGGGATTCTTACCTACCAAGAAATCATGGACTCCTTACAGGGAGTTCAGTTAAGCCCAGATCAAATTGACGCCATATACGAACAGCTTAGTTCAATGGGTATAGATGTCATTCCGATTACAGGTGAACTAGAGGTATTGGATAAGGAAGATGTAGTGCTGGATGAAGCTGATGAGGATGAGGGAGAAGAACTAGATCTAAGCATCCCTGAAGGCGTTGGTATAGATGACCCGGTTCGTATGTATCTAAAAGAAATAGGGAGAGTTCCATTATTGAATGCCGATGAGGAAGTTAAGTTGGCACGACGTATGGAGGACGGGGACGAAGAAGCTAAAAGAAGATTGGCAGAGGCTAACCTACGTCTTGTAGTTAGTATTGCCAAAAGATACGTAGGAAGAGGTATGCTTTTTTTAGATTTGATCCAAGAAGGTAACTTAGGATTAATTAAAGCAGTAGAAAAATTTGACTATAAAAAAGGCTATAAGTTTAGTACTTATGCAACTTGGTGGATTCGCCAAGCTATTACTAGAGCCATAGCTGACCAGGCCAGAACTATTAGAATTCCAGTACATATGGTAGAAACTATTAACAAGCTGATCAGGGTATCCCGGCAGCTACTGCAAGAGTTAGGCCGTGAACCTAGCCCTGACGAAATAGCTACGGAGATGGATATACCAGTAGAGCGGGTTCGGGAGATAATGAAGATCGCGCAAGAGCCTGTCTCTTTAGAAACTCCAATTGGAGAAGAAGAAGATAGCCACTTAGGAGACTTCATTGAAGATGAAGATGCTCCAGCCCCTGCTGAGGCTGCATCATTTATTTTACTCAAAGAGCAGCTAGAGGAAGTATTAGATACTCTTACACCGAGGGAAGAAAAAGTTCTGCGTTTGAGGTTTGGCCTAGATGATGGAAGATCCCGCACCCTAGAGGAAGTAGGTCAGGAGTTTGGAGTCACTAGGGAAAGAATAAGGCAGATTGAAGCCAAGGCCTTGCGCAAGCTTAGACATCCTAGTAGAAGTAAAAAGCTTAAGGATTACCTGGATTAAAATAATTTAAAAATTTGCAAATAAATCTTGACCTCATGATTCATATGATGTATAATGAATTTTGTCGTCAACGATATTCCTCGATAGCTCAACGGTGGAGCAACCGGCTGTTAACCGGTAGGCTGCAGGTTCGAATCCTGCTCGGGGAGCCATAAGGGCCTATAGCTCAGCGGTAGAGCGGCCGGCTCATAACCGGTTGGTCCCAGGTTCAATCCCTGGTGGGCCCACCACTTTCGGGCGATTAGCTCAGCTGGGAGAGCACCTGCCTTACAAGCAGGGGGTCGGCAGTTCGATCCTGTCATCGCCCACCATATTACACAAAATAACCTTTATAGCGGAAGCTATAAAGGTTTTTTTCTATGTCTAGATACTTTAAATATAGAACATGTAAAATAGAGCTTAAATAAACTGGGAATAATAGGCTTAATAGTAATTTTAAATATATAAATTATCGTAAGATAAAAGGAAATCAGGCTATATATGTTGAAATTAAAAGTTATATTAATATACTATAAGAATCTTAGTAATAAGGAGTAAAAATGATATCTTTGACCCCAAGATTAAAAGCGGTGGCAGCTCAAGTTAAGAATTGTAATACTATAGTTGATGTTGGTACAGATCATGCATATATACCTATATACTTATTAAAAAAAGGAATTATAGCTAGGGCAATTGCAACAGATATTCATGAAGGACCCTATAAAATAGCTATAGAAAAAGCAAAAGCCTATTTGCTTGCCGATAAAATATCTGTTAGATTAGGAGATGGTTTAACTCCTGTAAAGCCATGTGAAGCTGAAACAGCTGTAATTGCTGGTATGGGTGGACTAACTATTAGGCATATCTTAGATCAATCTCCTAGGGTAGTAGATAAGCTGGAGCACTTGATTATTCAGCCTATGATGGCTCAAGAGGAAGTAAGACATTGGCTGGCCGAGCATGGATGGCGCCTGGATAATGAGCTTGTAGTTCAGGAGCAGGATAGATTTTATCAAATTATTAGTGCTGTTCCAGGTAAACAAAAATGGCCTGACTTGTCTGATTCACTTGCTTGGCACTTTGGTCCAACGCTAATAGATAAGGGTGATGAGACTCTTGTTTATTACATAAAAAAAATGCTATCAGTCAATAAACACCTTTCTAATCAACTTCAAGGAATTGCAACACCCAAAAGCTTACAAAGAGCTGAAGAGCTAACCATGGAAATACAAGCACTAGAGGAGCTGATGCAAAGATGCCTGTTAAATGCCAACAGATAATTAACTGGATAGAAGAGTTAGCACCAAAAAAATTATCTCAAGAATGGGACAACATTGGCCTGCAGATTGGTGACCCAAGAGCAGAAGTATCTAAGGCTTTAATTGCCTTGGATCTTAATATGCAGGTGGTAGAGGAAGCTATCCAAAAGCAGGCTCAATTAATTATATGTCACCATCCCTATATTTTTCAGCCAATAAAAAATCTGCGACAAGACCTTCCCCAGGGACAAGTGCTCAGTAAATTAATAAAAGAGGATATTGGACTTTATGCTGCTCATACTAATTGGGATTCTGCTGAAATGGGAGTAAGCCATATACTGGCAGATATTTTCCAACTAGAAAATAGAGAAGTACTTAAAATAACTAAGGAGGAGGCACTTTTTAAAATAGTTGTGTTTGTGCCTCATGGTCACCAAGACGAGGTTAGACAAGGCCTTAGCAGAGGAGGAGCAGGCTATATTGGCAACTACTCTGAATGCACCTTTATGATTGACGGTATAGGTACCTTTAAACCGGATGACAATACTAATCCATATATTGGACAATTAGGGCAATTGGAAAAAGTGGCTGAGTATAGACTGGAAACAGTAGTATCGGAAAGTAAGCTCAAAAGAGCAATAAAGGAAATGCTACAGGCTCATCCATATGAAGAGGTTGCATATGATATCATTCCTATAGAGAATAAGGGAAAATCCTATGGACTAGGAGTAATTGGCCAACTAGCAAATCCTTGCCAATTAGATCAAATATTAGCAACACTAAAAGAAAAGTTAGGTGTGACCTACTTGAAAGTTGTAGGAGATAGGGAGCAAAAGATAAAAAAGGTTGCCCTGTGTGGAGGAAGTGGCGGAGATTTAATTAATGCCGCTGTATTTAAGGGTGCAGATGTACTAATAACAGGAGATGTGAGCTATCATCAAGCTCAAAATGCTCAGGCATTAGGTTTGGCTCTAGTTGATGCGGGCCATTATGCTACAGAATTGCCTGCAATGGCTGGTTTATGCCAACTATTAGAAAAGAAGATAAAAACTAACCAAGACCTTCAGTTTATAATGTCTACTGTTAATACTGATCCTTGGAAGTACTACTAGATAGGTATTTTTTATAATGCCTATCTTTTTTATATTTTTAAATAATAAAAGGAGATGATAAAAATGTCTGAAAAGCTTATAGCTTTGTGGGAGCTGCAACAAATAGATCTAGAGCTAGAGGATATAGATAAAAATAATGAGCACCAAGAAAAAGTTAAAGAAATAATTGAGATTAAAAAGCATAAAGATAAACTGGAGCATAATATTATGCTGGAATCGGAAAAGAATATTCAGGCTGGAAAAAATGCTACAGAGCTTGAGTTGCAAATTGATGCAAATACTAATCAACTAAAAATCATCAAAGATAGACTATATGGAAAAGTCGGGCCAAGTGCGAAAGAAACAATTAGCTTAGAAGATAAGGAACAAGAGCTAGCAAGAAGTATAGACAAATTAGAGGATTTATACTACACAAAACTAGAGGAGAAAGAAGCAAGCGAAGAAAAACTTAAAGCGTTGAAAAGTCAGTACAAGAAAGTAAAGGGTTTAGCAGGAGATGCCCTAGCTAGCTATAAAAATAGTCAGCTAGAGCTAGATAAAAGGAAGAAAGAGCTTGAAGAAAAAAGGAATATAATGGTAAGGCTCGTTGACAAAGATTTATTAAATAGATATAATCAAAAACGGAGCAGGTATTTCCTTGTCTCGGTGTCAAAGAGTATGTGTAGCAATTGTGGTATCAAAGTATCCTTCGATCAAATGAAAGCACTAAAAGCAATGAGTGATTTAGAGAAATGTGAGCATTGTGGTAAATATCTTTTTCTAATAGAAAACAAATGAGGTGAATTTTGTGAAACTAGCAGCCTTTACTGACGGAGCATCAAGGGGTAATCCTGGCCAGGCTGGAATAGGTGTAATAATTTATAATGATAAGAACGAAGCAATTAGAGAGCTAAGTGAGTACATAGGGCAAACTACAAACAATGTGGCTGAATACACAGCAGCTATAAGAGCGCTAGAGACTGGTCTAGAATTAGGCGGGGTAGAGATTACCATATATACCGACAGTGAACTGCTCACGAAACAAATTTTAGGACAATATAAGGTAAAAAATGAAGGATTAATACCCTTATACCGACAAATAATGAATCTTAAAGGAGAATACGATAGTTTCCAAATTGTACATGTAGCAAGAGAGAAGAATAAAGTGGCAGACAAATTAGCAAATCAAGGAATAGATAAGCACTTAAAGTAAATACTGGGATAGGGAGAATAAAAGATGTGGAAGAACCAAATTACTGGATTTATCATATTTAATATTGGATTGATATTATCGGCTATTCTTATTGGAAGATTAGCTTTTAAGTACGATATAGATATTATTGAACTAATACCCGTTTTTGCAAGTATGCTAATAATGGTGGGCGGATTACTTATTTTGGCTCTAGCAAAAAATTATATCAAGAAGTGAGATGGCAAAAATTACAAGATGATAGATTATTGCTTTAGCTGCTAATAGGTGATATAATCTAGTTCCTGACAAACAATTTAATATTTGAGCAAAACAGATGATTACGAGTACGAATGCCGAAAGGCTGTACTTGAGGAAAGTCCGAGCTCCAAAGGGCAGGGTGCTGGATAACGTCCAGTGGAGGTGACTCCAAGGCTAGTGCCATAGAAATATACCGCCTCTATTGTTAGATAGGGGTAAGGGTGGAAAGGTGCGGTAAGAGCGCACCAGCAGTTAGGTGACTAACTGGCTAGGTAAACCCCACCTGGAGCAAGACCGAATAGGGGAACAATGAAACGGCCCGTTTCGTTCCCGGGTTAGGTCGCATGAGACTATTGGCAACAGTAGTCCTAGATAGATGATCATCGCCCCGAAAGGGGTACAGAACTCGGCTTATAGTTTTGCTCAAATGAAGCTTACCAAAAGCACCATTTTGTGGTGTTTTTTTGTTTGGCGCTAAAGTTAACTTCTTTTAGTTCCATTGTAAGTAAAAGCCTTGGAAATCATTTTGTAAAAGCTACCCTTATCTATGCCAATGTTATTACCGCATTGGCATTTTATTTTGTCATTGTCTATTGTTAAATCGGCGTAGCTTTTTTCTATACGACTTTTATGGCAGCACAGCACTTCTCCTTGACCGATTTTATCGTATTTCCAGAGCTTAGACTTACAGTAGGCACAGCGAATAACTAGCATCAACAAACACTCCTTTATATTATAATTATATCATCTAAACCTAACATTGCTAGAAAAAGAGGAAAGTAGCATTAGACTACAGAAATAGTTGTATGAGAAAAGATATAGGCAAGGAGGACTACTAAATATGGAGCTAGGCGTGTATAGGCATTTTAAAGGCAATCTATATCGAGTATTGGCAGTGGCTACTCATACAGAGAATGAGGAGAAGTTAGTCATTTATGAAAACCAGGAGGGCAGAGTTTTTGCCAGGCCATATGGTATGTTTAATGAATCAGTAATCAAAGAAGGTAAGGAATATAAAAGATTTGAAAAAGTTAGTGAATAAAATTACTTTGTCACTTAAAAACACTGGAAGAAAGCTATAAAATAAAGTAAAATATAAACATAAAGCTTTCTTTGCAATATTGCAATATTATAGAAAGGGGTTGAATTATAATGGCTAAAATTCTTCAGGTACTGGATATGACCAAGTGTATTGGTTGCTACTCTTGTATGCTGGCTTGTGCCAGAACAATTAAAAAAAGCTTTTCTCCTTCAAAGGCTGCGTTGCAAATTAGAACAGCAGGGGGGCTACAGAGTCGATTTGTGGCGGAAATATGCCGAGGGTGTGTTGACGCTCCCTGTGCTCAGGTATGTAATAGTGGTGCCCTAGTATTGAGAGAAGGGGGAGGGCTACGATTCTTTCCCAAAAAATGTGTTGGCTGTGAAGAATGCATTGGTGCGTGTATTTTGCAAGTGCTGTACTTTGATAAGCAACATAAAAAACCGTTAGCCTGTATTCAATGTGGCACCTGTGTTAAATTTTGTCCTCACCAAGTCTTAGCAATGGAGGAGAGAAGATATGAAAAACCAGGAAATTAGAGTTTTGGAGATAAACTTAAGTACAGAGAGAATTGAAGTCCATCATAGATTAGATTTAGGAAAATATCTTGGCGGGACCGGTTTGGGAGTAAAATTGTTTTCTGAGTTAGTAAATCCAGATATTGGGCCTCTTGAGCCAGAGCAGCCTATTGTCTTTGCCAATGGTCCTCTAGGCACCATATTTCCTGTGGTAACAAAGGTAGTAGCTGTGTTTCGCTCTCCGTTAACTGGTGAATACGGCGAAAGTCACGCTGGCATGAGATTGGCATTGGGAATGCGGGGGGCAGGCTATCAGGCAATTATCATCAAAGGAAAGGCCAAGAGGCCAACATATTTAAATATTGGTCCTCACGGAGTAAAATTTGGCAATGCTTCTGCTCTATGGGGATTAGAGGTAGGAGAGACAGGTACAATTCTCCGCAAGCTGGCTCCTGGCAGGGGGCATCGCAGCTCACTGCGCATTGGTCCAGCAGGAGAAAAGCAGGTTGCTTTTGCTAATGTTAATGTAGATACCTATCGACATTTTGGTCGACTGGGATTAGGGGCAGTGTTTGGCTCTAAAAATCTAAAAGCAATGGTTGTTTACGGAGACTTAGATGAGCCTATTGAAAATCCTAAGGCTTACAGAGAGGCCTACGAGGAGATCTTTAAGCAGGTGGTAAATACGGATATAATGGAAAAATATCATGGTCTAGGGACTGCGGTAAATGTGATGCCATTAAACGAAATGGGTGGCTTGCCAACTAGAAACATGCAGTCTGGAAAGTTTGAAAATGCCCACAACATCAGCGGTGAAGCCTTTGCAAATGATACCTTAATACGGCAGCTAGCCTGCTCGGGATGTCCTATTGGATGCATTCATTTAGGCCTTCATCGACGTCAGTTTGGTCCTGGATACGAATTTAAGTCAAAAAACATCTCCTATGATCATGAATTGATTTTTGCCTTAGGCTCTTATTTAGGCATGAGTGATCAGCATAAGGTATATGACTTAATTGATAAGGTGGAGGAGTTGGGGTTAGACGCTATCTCAGCTGGCGTTGCATTAGGGTGGGTAACAGAAGCCTACGACCGGGGATTGGTTGATGACGCCACACTAGGAACCTCGGTAGCTTTTGATAATGTGGACGGCTACCTCCATGTATTAGAAAACCTAGTAATACAACCTAACGATTTTTATAAAGCTCTAGCCTTAGGGACAGAGGCAGCAGCCAGTAAGTTTGGAGGCTTAGATTACTGTATGACTATGGCAAAAACTGAAATGGCAGGCTATCATACTGGTCATGCCCATGTAATAGGACAAACGGTGGGAGCCCGTCATTCCCATCTAGACAATGCAGGCTACTCGGTAGATCAGAAGAATTTAGATCAGGAGCCTGAAAAGATGGTGGAGCAGCTAATTGCTGAAGAAAAATTGAGAAATGTGTTAACGTCTCTCTGTATTTGTTTATTTGCTCGAGGGATATATAATATGGAAACGGTAGTTAAGGCTCTAAATTCGGTAGGTATAGATACTAGCCTAGAAAAATTAGAGGAGTTAGGTGAGGAGATATTTAACCTTAAAAACCAAGTGCGTATGTCCTTAGGATTTAATTTAGATAACATTAGATTTCCCAAGAGGTTTTTCGAAACCCCATCATTAAGTGGCCAGCTTAAAGAAGAAATAATAAGTCAAATGCTTGAGGTGTACAAACGCTCTATCAGAAACTAAGATTACAACAGAAAATATAACCAAAGCTATGGAATAGTTTATATCCATAGCTTTTTTTATGAGATAGCCTAATATAATTGGGCTGAGGTACTATATACTGTTCTAAGATACTGGCCCTTCACATATAAAGGTATAAAAAGGGGTGGTTAACTTGGGTAGTCTAATAAATGTGATTAATTATTTTGAGGATAAGCTTAGAGATAATGAGCTTAAAATAGGCAATACAACCTACCAATTTGAGCTGTTAGATGATGTGCAGTCAGTTTTTTATATTGTGCTAAAGGACGGAAAAGGTACTGTATTTCATGGCAAGCACCATAATCCTGATGTAACTCTCCAAATGACGGAGAGCCATTTGGAGGCCCTGATAGCAGGAAAGCTAAACCCCACAATAGCCTATATGACAGGGAAGCTTAAGGTAAAGGGAGATATAGCAATGGCTCTCAAGCTACAAGCTTTACTTAGTTAGCATAGACTAGAAAAAAACCCTTGCCAATCGGCAAGGGTTTTTAGTTAAGCACCCTATTTAATTAATCAACAGCTTTAATTAGAATGGTAGAGCGAAGAAAGTACCACTGAAGAAGATGTAGGCAGCAATTAGTGTAAGGATTAGGTTGAATGTCTGACCTACAATGTAAAGAGTAAGTGGCTTTCCACCTTTAACCATTCTAGCCATATCTGCCATGTTGGACTCAAGACCGATACTTACAAAGGCAAGGGTGAAGAAGAATTCACGGTAACCGTTAGCGATGCTTAAAGCTGAGTTAACAGTGTCATCAGAAAGGAAGAAGGAGAAGATGATTGATGCACCGATGAAACCGATGATGAACTTAGGCATTCTGATCCAGATTTCCA
>CAYVRD010000004.1:0-44399 GCA_964454195.1 uncultured Clostridia bacterium | reverse complement strand
AGCAGCTGACTTGTAATCAGCAGGTTGCGGGTTCGAGTCCCATCACCAGCTCCATTTATTTAAACAACAAGTTATTAATCAAATCATGGAGAGATTCCCGAGCGGCCAAAGGGAGCAGACTGTAAATCTGCCGGCTCAGCCTTCGAAGGTTCGAATCCTTCTCTCTCCACCACTTACTATCGCGGGGTAGAGCAGTTGGCAGCTCGTCGGGCTCATAACCCGGAGGTCGCAGGTTCGAATCCTGTCCCCGCAACCAAACGAGCCCATATAGCTCAGTAGGTAGAGCGTCGCCTTGGTAAGGCGGAGGTTCACCGGTTCAATCCCGGTTATGGGCTCCATATATTTTCCTTGTAAATACTAAAGCTGATAAGGCTTTTTTTTATTGTCTTTTTACAAGAGTACAGCAACGGGTACAGTATACTCCTCCCATAAGCGATAGGCACAAAGAAGACCTGGGGTGCCTGCCACAATTTATGAGTAGATAGGGCAGTAATAAGAAACTTTTTCTCCAAAATACGTCTATATGTGTTAAAGTCTTATTATAGGCAACCTAGTTTGGGAATAGTTGGGGTGCTGTTGAGGGCGAAAAAAATGGAGGAGTAATGAAGTTTAAAAAAGCAATTATTTTAACCCTAATATTATCTTTGTTATTTCCCCTGGCAGTTCAGGCCAATTCCGCTCCTGTAATAATTAATGCGGACCCCGGTTTTGCCATTGCGCCGATAGATGCTACGCGTATCGCTGTGGTCAGTGAATACTTAGAGTTCAAAATAAGTGAGGAGCACAGGAACCAGGCTCGAGTCACAGCATCCTATGAAATGAAAAATACCTCTGCCCAGGATGTAGAGCAAGTAATGATCTTTCCTTTTATCACAGCTTTACATCAAGGCTTTGGCGAGGGAGTCAGTATTTTGGTGGATGGTGAACCCATAGAGTACTCTAGCTACAGGTTAGAGGATATTCACTATACAAACCACCGCTATGGGAGCGAAGGTGCCCAACTTTCACCAACTGAGACTAGGGATATAGACAGGATTGTAACCATGTTGAATCAACATGACTACATTCCTCAAAACTACAGACTAGACCAGCCAGTTACTCTGTATAGGCTGCATTTGCCTGTAGCTCCAGACCCCTATCAAGCGGAAGTGGCTTTTAAAATAGACCCAGCCAAGCATCAATTGATGTATGCTAATTTTAACAGTGTGTCATACTCTACAACCAATGGGACTGGAAAGCTTGCCACTTGGTCTTCTCATCCTGCAGCAGAGATGGTAAAAGAACAAGCCTATATAGTAATTTTGGGGGATGACCAAGAGAACGGTGTATCAATAGAGAGCTTAACTAATGAAGATATTATGGTAATAGAGTCAACTGTGGAACAGGTGTTGATAGACTTTTTAATTCTAGAGACAATGGCCATAAATCAATGGGTAAATAAAGAAGAATTATTTGATTATGCTGTTAAAGAGTTGGATAAATTACTTAGACATAATCACCCTGTTTTTTCCTTGACTGACATATATTCATCTTATTATTACAACACCTATTTAGGAGTTTTTCTATACAGTGTAAACTTTTCCCCTAACAGCACTAGTAATGTAACAGTAACCTATGAGATGCAGGCTACTATGGACCGTCGTAATACTAATGAGTTCACCAATAAGTTCCTTTACTTATTGCAGCCTGCAGCCCGTTGGCTGGAATTCGGCAGCTTGGAGATAAAAATCATTCCCAGCCCTGAGCAGCCCTATATTATTGACAGTTCACTGCCCTTAATAAAAAATGAAGGGGATGGCACATACAGCAATTATTTCTCCAGCTTGCCGGAGCAGGAATTTTACTTTGTCACTTACCACACAGATCAGCCAGATCCACCTCTTCCTAGAGTTATTCAGCAAGGAGCTTATATCCTGTACTTTTTGTCTCCCGTTTTGATGTTGCTACTTTTAGTGGCAGTGACCCTGTGGTTGATAAGGATAAGGAGGAATAATAATAAATAGTTAGGAGGCCCATAGATGGATAATAATGATATATTAATTAGACTAAGATATGCTCTAGACATAAAGAATAAAGACATGGTAAAAATATTTAAACTTGGAGGTATGGAAGTAACAGAAGAAGATATGCTAAAGATGCTGATAAAATCAAAGGACAGCGATAAAGCTGACAATAAGGCTGTTTTAGATGTAAGAGAAGAAAAAATACATTGTAATAACCTGATGTTAGAGTCATTTTTAAATGGCTTTATAGTATTTAAAAGAGGAGATAAGGACTCAAAACTGGACCAATTTGAAAAACCTGAAGAACCCCTTCTATCTATAAAGGATAATTCAAATGCTAATAATGTTGTTTTAAAGAAATTGAAAATCGCACTGGCGTTAACTAGTGAAGATGTGCTTGATATATTGAAAAAAGCAGGAGTGGTTATCACAAAGGGAGAATTAGGCGCAGTGCTTAGAAAAGAAGGCCACAAAAACTATAAACAATGTGGAGATAGATACGTCAGGAACTTCTTAAAAGGATTGGCTCTAAAGTATAGGAAAGCGTAAGCTAGTATTATTAATTATTACAAAGGATAGTCAGCCAGATTGGTGAATAATTAGTAGATAATGTAGAAAAGGAGAATTAAAAAATGCAAGTAGCACAAAAAAGACTTTTTGTTGCAACCGGGTCTTTGCAGTTGTTTATTAGCATTGGTGCAATTCCAGTTGGCATCATGTTCATCATTAACCCTACTGGAGGAGTAATAATGCCTCTAGATATCCTGGCTAACTCTCCCTTCAGAAGTTTTCTAATTCCCGGTATATATTTGCTTATGGTGAATGGTTTAGCTACTCTAGCCGGTTCGATTATATCCTTCAAGGAACACATTAAGGCAGGCATGGCAGCCTTAATATTGGGATTCGGTTTAATTGGCTGGATTGTCGCCCAGGTGTATTGGATTGGGTTAAGCAGTTGGCTTCAACCGGTATATTTTGGCCTGGGAGTGATAGAGGTGTTTTTTGGCTATAAGCTGCAAAAATCTATGATGTAATGTCAGTACGTCAATTAAGTTGCCTGCAAAATTATAAGACGCTTATCAAAATTTTTCTTATCACCTACAAATGCTGGACCCTAGCCTCCCTATTATAGGTAGGGTATTTTTATTTGGTGTCGGTATCTACAGTGGCCAAAGTACCAGTAGTGTCTTGAGTTAACCATCATTAAAATTGAGGTGTAATAATGTCAAATCCACAGCAGACGAAAACAATAAGTGATGCCCAAACAAAACTGCTACAGGATATTTTGGAGCAGTTAAAAGGCATGAAAGGTGTCAGACATGCAATAATGGCGGTTGAGAGTAGAGATGGTGCCTTTAGATGGAGTGGGGCTACAGGCATTGCTGATTCCGATGGAACACCCATGGAGGTGGATACACCATTTTGGATTGCCAGTGTTACAAAACTCTATATAGCTTCCTCCCTTCTCAAGCTACACGAAACAAGGATACTCTCTATTGATGACTTTGTTATAGATTACCTCCCAAAGGATTTGCTAAAGGGAGTCCATGTAATAGATGGTGTAGATTATTATAATCGATTAACCATAAAACACCTTCTGAGCCACTCATCTGGAATTCCAGACTATTTGGAGATAAAGGCTAAAGGAGAGCAAACACTAATTGATCAGGTTCTGGAAGGAGATGACATGGCCTGGTCTATAGAAGACATCCTTCAAACTGTCCGAAGGGCGAATGCCTCTCTTTTTCCACCTCAAAATTTAAGCAACAGTAAATACCGAATTCGTTATTCGGATACCAACTTTCAAATGCTGATTGCCATAATTGAAGCAGTAACGAAAAAACCTATTGAGGAAGCTTACAGAGATTTGCTTTTTCAGCCATTGAATTTAGTTAATACTTTTCTGCCAGGCTCTAAACCGATGGAGCAAGTTAGACCTGTTGCCACGGCTTGGATTCAAGACACACCATTTGACAACAAGCCACAAGCAATAAGATCCTTCGGCGATCTAAATAGCACTGTCAGTGAGCTAATTGAGTTTATGAAGGCATTATTAAATGGTAAAGTGTTTCATAAGTCAGAAACATTAGATTTAATGCTTGGGCAGTGGCGAACATTTGGATTTAACCTTAGCCCCCTATCCCCTGGGTGGCCCATCCAATATGGACTTGGTGTGATGCGGTTCAAGATGCCTAGGGTATTCTCTCCACTCCATCCGATGCCAGAAGTGATAGGACATACTGGCGCAGTTGGCTCTTGGCTTTTTTATTGTCCGAAACAGGACCTAATACTTGCTGGCACTGTAAGTCAAGTAACAGCAGCTGCTGCTCCACTTAAGCTGATACCTAAAGTTCTCAAGGTATTGGAATAAAGCAAAATTACTTATTAGGCGGGCCAATTGAAGGAAATCACCCGACCAACGAATATTAGAGGAGTATTTCCATTAAAATTGCAGGATATATGGCTTTTTCAGGGAAAGTATAGATATATAACAGTTATGTAGGCAAGATATAATATTATAAGAGGGGGTTCAATATATGCCAGTTGTAAATTATCAACAATACAAAAATATGCTTGAGGCAGCATCAAAGAATCGCTATGCTTACCCTGCGTTTAATGTTTCTTCATTAGAAACTGCCAACGCAGTTTTGGCTGGATTAGCAGAGGCAAAATCTGATGGAATTATTCAAGTCTCAGTTGGTGGTGGGGAGCATGCTTCAGGAGTCGCCATAAGAGATAGTGCTCTTGGAGCTATTACTTTAGCAAACCATGTACATCTGCTTGCTGAGAGGTACAATATTTATGTTGCTTTGCACACAGATCATTGCATGGAGGATAAATTGGATAGCTTTTTAATACCTCTATTAGAAGAGACAGAAAAACGTCGAGCTAAGGGTGAAAAGAATCTCTTTAATAGTCATATGTTTGATGGCTCGGATATTAATCTTGAGAAGAATATTGAAATATCTAAAAAGCTGCTTGAACGCTGCCGCGATAATGAGATTATTCTTGAGGTTGAGTCAGGTGTTGTGGGTGGTGAAGAAGATGGTGTAGATAATAGTGAAATTCCAAATGAAAAACTGTATACAACCTCAGAAGATATGCTAAGAATATATGAGGCATTAACAAGTGTAGAAAATGCAACCTTTATGTTTGCAGCCACATTTGGAAATGTTCATGGTGTCTATAAGCCAGGAAATGTAAAGCTTAACCCTAAGATATTAAGGGACGGACAAGAGGAGCTTAAAAAGGCTTATGGAGATGATGCTAAGTTCTACTTTGTATTTCATGGTGGCTCCGGTTCAGCTAAATCTGAAATTGAGGAGACTCTTGAATATGGTGTCATCAAAATGAATATAGATACAGATACCCAATATGCATTTACCAGACCTATAGCTGACCATGTTTTTAAGAATTATGATGGCATATTAAAGGTTGATGGCGAAGTTGGCAATAAAAAGGTATATGACCCCCGGTCATACTTAAAAGCAGGAGAGAAAGGAATGAAGCAAAGAGTTATTGAGGCATGTCAGGACTTGAAATCATTTGGCAAGACTTCTTTTGAGAGGTAAAAGAAATTTCTAATTTTAGCTAAATGCTTTAATGAGTAGACCTAGATGTGGATATCTGGGTCTACTTTTTTATTGACATCTCATAAAGTTTCTCATATACTTTAAAATATAAAGTACTTTAAATAACGAAAGGGTGGTTTGTGTGCAGGAAAATGTATTACGGCAAGCGGTAGAGGACATATCAGTTATCAAGGCGGTGATTGATAGAACTGGAAAATCTTTTGTAGCATTTAGCAAAATATTCATTTTTTGGGGGATGCTGTTTAGTTTAAGTAGTGTTTACTCGTTAATTATGGTATCGAGTAATTATTCTTTATTTAGTAATATAAGTAAGTATCCAATCGCCAATTTTCTCTTCCCTGTTGGACTTATAGCACTTATTGCGGTATTAATTTACTGGAATGTAACCAAAAAAGTACCCCTTGTGGGATTAGAAAAACAATTGATGATGGTTTGGCTTCTTTTTTTAATATTGAATATCATACCACCCAATGTATCTATTATTTCCCCGGAAACTAGTTTAGAGATGCAAAGTATCATCGTATATAGTAATACTGCTCCAATTATGATCTTTAGTCTAGCAATTGCATTGATTACAACATCCTTATTTACAGGATATAAGCAACTTGGGTATATGGGAGCGATATATATAGGAATTAGTATAGTACTCTCCTTTGTAAATATCCCTATGGATCAAAGCATTAAAAGCGTATTAATGCAAATCCCACATTTTTTTGCTTTACCATTTACTTTTTTATACACAGGTTTTTTCTTAAAAGCGAGACAGGTAAGGAGTGAATGAATTGGACATTAACTCTATACCTGATATATTTCAGTCTAAACTAAGAATAGCTCTAGTTTCCAGCTTGATGACTGGTGAAAAAAACTTTAGAGAGCTGAGGGAAATAACAGGGGCCACTGATGGTAATCTGAGTGTGCATCTCTCGAAGCTTAATGAAGCTGGATATATTGAAATACAAAAGGATTTTTTTCAAAACAAACCCCGAACCAGATATAACTTAACAGAAAAAGGGATAAGAGAGTTTATAGAGTATGTAAATAAATTAGAGAAAATTTTAAAGGAGTATACTCATGATGCATAATAAGATGGCAAGATGTTTTAGTAAAATCTGTTTAATTATTATTCTGATCATATCAATATTTGCATTTGGCTGTAACAGCAGTAAGCAAGTTTTTGATGGTAGCAGAACAAGTAATGACAACCAATTTATATTTGAATATGATATTTTAAATGATACAAAAACTCACAATATGCTCTTAGAAGAAGGAGCTATTGTAGCTGTTGCCATAGATAATGTTTCAGGTCGACTAGATATAATTGTTGCGGGTAGTGATGGTGTAGAAATATATAGAGGGAATAATGCTTCTTCAGGTGAGTTTAAGCTAATTATACCTAAAACAAACACTTATAATTTTTCAGTTACAGGTAAAGATGCTAAAGGAAGTGTAAGCTTTACTGTGACTGATTAACAGAAAATTTTGTCTATATCTAACCTATAGCAATTGTTCTCTCTATGAAGTATAATAGTGCACGTGGCAGGGACAGGCATAAAAAAATCAACAAATAAAACTTCTAAGGAGAGACAAAAAGTGAAACTAATTCCCAAACTTATTCTAGGCATTATTCTCGGTACTTTATTAGGCTTATACGCTCCAGAATTTATTTCCAGACTGCTTATTACATTTAAAGATTTATTTGGTCAGCTAATATTCTTTGCAGTTCCTCTAATTATCATTTTCTTTATCGGCAGTGGTGTGGCCAGCTTAGGCAGCAAATCTGGCAAGATGGTAGGTATTACAGTAGCACTTGCCTATACATCCACTATTTTAGCTGGCACCTTGGCCTTTGTAGTTGCTATGATTTTTATTCCAATGTTTATTGGTGTTTCAGGAGAAGTTGCCCAAGGGGCTAAAGCATTAGAGCCCTTCTTTAAAATGAATATACCTCAGATTATGGGTGTGATGAGTGCTCTAGCCATTGCCTTTATCTTCGGTATTGGCATGGCTGCAACGGGAAGTCAGACTCTGAAAAATTTCTTTGAGGAAGGCAAGAGTATCATAGAGCTATTAATATCTAAGGTGATTATTCCTTTGTTGCCGTTGTACATTGCAGGTATTTTTACTGGCATGGCAGCAGAAGGTAAAGTTTTTGCCACGATGAAGACCTTCGGACTAGTGTTAATTCTGGCAGTTGCATCCCATTTTATATGGTTGGCAATTCAGTACACAGTGGCAGGAGTAGCAACAAGCAGATCACCTTTCAAAGCTTTACGCACAATGATGCCCGCATATTTCACAGCACTAGGAACTATGTCAAGTGCAGCGACTATTCCTGTTACTTTGCGTCAAGCTAAAGCTAATGAGATTAGAGAAGAGGTAGCTGACTTTGCTATTCCCTTGTCGGCAACTATTCACTTATCTGGTAGTACAATTACTCTAACCCTAACTGCGGTTGCGGTAATGGTTATGACTTCGGGCTTAGCAATGCCTACCTTTATGGATATGATGCCCTTCATTTTCATGCTAGCAATAGTTATGGTAGCTGCCCCTGGAGTACCGGGAGGTGCAGTAATGGCAGCCTTAGGCTTATTGACCAGTATGCTTGGCTTTAACGATGCAGCCATTGGCCTGATGATTGCTCTATATATGGCTCAAGACAGCTTTGGTACCGCCACTAACGTAACTGGTGATGGAGCTATTGCCATTCTAGTTGACAAGCTTTCTGCTAAGTAAGTGAGCTATAAGTTGTTTCGATAGAAACCAGCCTTAAGTACGTCTAGTAGTCGCAGTGCATAACATTGTAGCTCTTCCTGGTTTTTGGGTAAACCCGCGTCCATTTGCTGCACCCATTTTTGGTCGAAGGCATCAAAGATTAGTACCAATACTTCTAAGGCATCCTTTTGGTTAACTTTAGGGTCCCATAGGGTTTGATCGTAGTCAGCTAACAGCTGGCTATTTTTTTTTCTCCAAGTAATAAGAATATCATCTGCCTTTGAACCCACCTCGGCGGGCAGCTTGGATATACCTAATAGAAAGCGCAAGGTGAGGGGCTGATCTAGGGCTAGCTGGTTCTTCCACCTAAGAAAATTGGCCAGGCGTTCAAAAAGATCTGCAGGCATCTGCTGCATAAACAGATCTAGTTTTTTCTGGAAATCAATGAGCACTTTTTGCAAACAGGCCAGGTATAGCTTTTGTTTGTTGGAATAGTAGTGAAAGAGCAATCCTTTGGCCATACCTACCTGCTCCATAATGTGGTTGGTGGAGGCTTTATTGTAGCCTTGAAAAGCAAACTCTTGGATAGCAACAGTAAGAATCCTTTCTCTAGTCTGTTCTGCTTTGCTCTGTTCCTCCATCATGACTCCCACTCCTCAAGAAATTGGATTATGCTATTATAAAAGGCCTGGGGCTGATCGTAATTGGCAATATGGCCTGCATCGTTTATGACCTCCCGGCGCAAAAGAGAGTTTTCTTTAAGCATGGGCCAGAGTTTTTCTATTTCCTTATTTATAGCCCTATCCTTTTCACCCTGAAGGAGTAGCACGGGAATGGTCGCTGTGTATAGTACTTGGGTGTAATCGTAGTTGGCTAATTCACAGCGAAGCTGGTAGATGGTTGTTCGCTGACCATAGGCTATCTTTAAGTCTTCGGCAAAGCGTTGTTGAGATTCGGGCTTATCAGTAATAGTCTTGGGTAAATTTTTAGCCAGCCAATTGGGGAATAGACCAGGTAAAAGATAATCAGATAGCCAAGCCCCAACCTTGATAGCTGTTTTCGGTAAACTCAGCTTTGGGGTGGTGCCAAAGGTAATGAGGCTTTTAAACAATTGGCCTTGCTGCTTTAAGATTTCCAGGGCAACTACCCCTCCCATAGAGCAGGCGATGACATGAGACTTCTCCCATTTATGGGCATTTAGCCATTGAATAACATCGGACGCAAGAGCTGAAATCCTCATATCCTCGGGGTCGCCGCCAGAGGGGCGAGTTGATTTGCCTTGACCTCGCAATGAGAGTGTGGCTACTGAGTAATCCTCTGCTAGGCTATTAAACTCTCGCTCAAACTGATTGAGACTTGCACCTAGACCATGGAGGAAAAGAACCTGATCCTTACCTGGTGTTTCCTGTAACCTATAGGCTAGCCTATGAGTTCTAAGTTCATAATAACGATCTATGATAACCCCTCCTTTTTTTGACCAATTGGTCAATTTTATTTCAGCATAGCAAATATTGACCAGATGGTCAAGAGTGTTGTTTATGCTAAGTTAGATATTGGTGTGTTTAAATTCTATTGTAACGTTGGTATAATTAAATAAACTGATATTCATAAATAACACCTCAATATAATTTATTAGTTTAAGCTTATTAAAGGAAAGTATGCACTAAGTGAGGTTAAAATAAAGCTTTTTAAAAATGCAATAGTAAGGAGACGATTTAGTTGTACAAAGGTTTAGTTTTAAATGTAATTATTGCGGTAGTTTTTTTAATATATAGCTTGCTTATTGCTGGCAATGGTTATGTAGATACAACACCTAATACCCAGCTAGAAGGACTGTATAATTTATTTATAAAGGGCAATGTTCTTTTACTAGTTTCTATAATATATTTAGGATTGAGTATTGTTTTAATAATGTATCACAATAGAAGAAAACCTTCCTAGTAGGTCAATAATGCAATTCACCTTTTTCCAGTTTTTCACTATACTATTAAAGGGGATATTTAAACTGGAGGAGGGTTTTTAAATGGAGCATCAAAATCAAAGAGCTGGCATGCCTATTCAAGCAGCTCCATGTCCACGGGGATTACTTTATGCTGTTAGGCCAGGTCAAACATTATTTATCATAGGCAGGATATTTTCCGTGTCGGTTGAGGAGCTTGTTGCGGCAAATCCGGGAATAATTCCGGAAAGACTTAGCATCGGGCAGGTGATTTGCATTCCAGGAGTATCGGATCGGCTGTGCCCAAGAGGACGTTTGCGAACGGTACAACAAGGAGATAGTCTGTTTTTAATTGCTAGAGAAGCTGGGATTCCCTTAAACGTCTTAATCGAGGCCAATTTTTGGCTACCAGATCCAAATTTAATTTTTCCTGGAGAACAAATATGCATACCTTTCCTAGTTACTAGGGCCTGTTGCTTAGTTTTACAGCCAGCAGCTGATATAAGTTGCTTTGATTTTCGAGGCGTTGCGTTAATAGAACCAAGAGATGAAGGTGGTAGGGTAACTGTCACTGCTGTAAACCTACCAGAACCCGCTACCTTTGGCAACTTCGACACATACCTGGGCTCCTTGGTATTTAGGGAAATTGAAAAGCTGATTAGGTTAGAGCGGGTTACAATTGCCCAACAGCCTCTAGTATGGGCTGGGGCAAGAAACGTTGAAGTTCCTCCTTTGGCAGCAAACCTTGTGGTAGTCTTTCCTTATAATACGGCAACGGACACCAGAGGTCCAGATGTGTTAAGAGGATTAGTCATCAATTGTCAGCCTGCTGCAGATTAGTGCAAGTGGTGCAGCTGCAACTTGAGTTCTTGTAAAAATAAGGACTCAGGTTGTTTGATTTAGGAGAGAAGAAAACAGTGCTGCAAACTAAAAATATTTCTGAAGGTCAAGGTATCCCTGAGGTGTTTTAAAAAAAACTATCCAGATTTTATGTAAAGCTGGCTCTATAAAACCAATGCGTGGAAGTAAAGGTGGTATCTCTCTAATTATTCCAGCCAAATCAAATTACATTAGCCCAAGTGCTTACTGCTATAGAAGGAAAAGTGGCCATTAACCCGTGCTTAGCTAATATATCTTACTGTGATCAAACAGAATATTGTCCTGTCCATAAAATATTAAACAGGGCTCAGCTGGCATTAGTTGAAGAATTGAGCAAGGAAACAATAGCTGATATAGTATCTTGAAAGCTAAGCAGAGGTCATAATAATTGACTTCTGCTTATTTATTTGCTTTTAACAAGAAAAATTAATTATTAAGCAGGAATATGCAGATAATTGTGGAAGGTATTTAAGTAAATACTGGATAAAGTGGACACACTTTATCCTTTTATTCTAAAATCCATTTAAAAGGGGGAATTAGAAGTGAGTATGTTTTGCTTTCAGTGTCAAGAAACTGCAAGAGGAACAGGTTGTGAAGTTAAGGGGGTTTGTGGTAAACCAGATTATGTTGCTAAACTGCAGGATTTGCTAGTTTATACTATCAAGGGTATCTCTCAGATAGTCCAAAAAAATAATATGAATGTACAAGAATTAGGAAGTATTAACTACGAAACATTAAACAGTCTTTTCATGACAATAACTAATGCCAATTTTGATGATTCTGCTCTAGAAAAGCAGATTACAAGGATGCTAGCCATTAGAAACGATTTAAGAGAAAAGGGCGCTGCTGAAATTCTTAGTGATGCTGCAACCTTTGAGGTGAGTACTAGAGAAGATATGCTGGCCAAGGCAGATTCAGTAGGTGTTCTTGCCACTGAAGATGCAGATATCCGCTCTCTAAGAGAAATGATTACATATGGAATCAAAGGAATAGCTGCTTATACAGAGCACTCATATAACCTTGGAAAAGAGAGTGACGAAATCTATAGCTTTATCTACGAAGCTATGGCAGCTACACTAAACGATGAACTGGGTGTCCAAGACTTAGTTGCTTTAACTCTAAGAACAGGGGAGCACGGAGTAAAGGCCATGGCATTATTAGATGAGGCCAATACATCCAAATATGGTAATCCAGAAATAACGAAGGTTGATATTGGGGTAAGAAATAATCCTGCTATTTTGATTTCAGGTCATGATTTAACTGACTTAGAGCAACTGTTAGAGCAAACAAAGGGAACAGGAGTTGACGTTTACAGTCATAGTGAAATGCTACCTGCCCACTATTATCCCGCATTTAAGAAGTTTGACCATTTTGTTGGAAACTATGGTAATGCCTGGTGGAAACAAGTAGATGAATTTGAGTCTTTTAATGGCCCTGTTCTTTTTACAACTAACTGTATTGTTCCCCCAAGAAATGAAGAGGTAAGAAAGCGAATCTTTACTACAAACTCAGCTGGATATCCAGGCTGTGCTCACATTCCAGCAGACGAAAATGGCAAAAAAGATTTCTCTGAAATAATTGAACTGGCTAAGACATTAAATCCACCTACTGAGATAGAAACTGGTTCCATTGTTGGTGGCTTTGCTCATGAGCAAGTCTTTGCCCTGGCAGACAAAGTAGTAGCTGCAGTTAAATCTGGTGCCATTAAAAAATTCGTTGTTATGGCTGGCTGTGATGGTAGAATGAAGTCAAGACAGTACTATACTGAATTTGCCCAAAAGCTGCCAATGGATACGGTGATTCTGACTGCCGGCTGTGCCAAGTATCGATATAACAAGCTAGAGCTAGGGGATATTGGTGGCATTCCAAGGGTGTTAGATGCAGGACAATGTAATGATTGCTATTCACTGGCAATTATTGCGCTGAAATTAAAAGAAGTATTCGGACTGGATGATATAAATGATCTGCCAATTGTATACAACGTGGCTTGGTATGAGCAAAAAGCGGTAATTGTACTACTGGCATTACTGTACTTAGGAGTAAAGAATATTCACTTAGGACCAACTTTACCTGGCTTTTTATCTGCTAACGTTGCAAAAGTTCTAGTGGATACCTTTGGTATTGGCGGAATCGACACAGTGGACGCAGACATCAACCTTTTTACAGCTTAATTATAAAAACAAAAGCCGAGCAGCTCTTGCTTGGCTTTTACAAATTTTATATAGTTTTTAATTAAACAACTTTTTTTTAATGGAAGGAAAAGATTTGAAAGTAAATGAATAATGTATAATAAATATGAAGATTAAAAATAAAAGGAAGAGGGCGTACTATGAATCATGTTTTAGAGCAATTGAAAAACAGAAAATCTGTAAGGCAATTTTTAGATAAAGACATTGAGGCTGAAAAGAAAGAAAGCATCCTACAAGCAGCCTTTGAAGCACCTACTGCAGGCAATATGCAGCTTTATACCATTCTTGATATTACAAACCAAGAGCTTAAGGAAAAATTAGCAAAGCTATGTGATAATCAACCATTTATTGCAAAGGCTCCATGGGTATTAATTTTTATAGCAGATTTTCAACGATGGTATGATACTTTTGAATATGAAGACTGTAAACCACGAAAACCTGGGGAGGGAGATATATTACTAGCTTGTGCTGATGCAATTATAGCAGCTCAAAACACTGTAGTGGCAGCAGAGTCTTTAGGTATTGGTTCTTGTTATATTGGAGATATATTAGAGGAATGTGAAACAATAAGAGAACTGCTGAATTTGCCAGATTATGTATTGCCAGCAGCTATGTTGGTATATGGATATCCTACGGAGGGGCAGAAAAACCGAGTCAAGCCTCAGCGCATTGATAAAAAATACATTGTTTTTGAAAATAGCTATCGGCAACTAACAAAGGAAGAACATAACCAAATACACGATAAAGAAGAGGATATTAAAGCCTTTTGCAAACGCAAATATATGGCAGACTTTTCCTTGGAAATGAATCGTTCAGCATCGGAGTATCTGAAGAAGTTTAGAAACTAAATATAACATGGAGGAGCAGTAATAGCTAAGAATAAGCACTAATATGATAGATAAAGTAGCAATTACAATAGTGCAGACAAGTATAGGCCATTATTAGCAGGAACGGCAATGCATGATGCTTTTCTTAACTCGGTCTTTTATTTTTCATGAAACGACTATTGACATATATAGACCATCTATATATTATTAGATATATAGATGGTCTATATATTTGTTTAGGAGTTGATTTAATGAGTATTAATAAAAGTCTATTAACTGGCAGCACAACCATGTTAATCCTAAAGCTACTAGAGGAGCAAGATATGTATGGGTATCAAATGATTGAGGAATTGGCCAAAAAGTCCAACAACACCTTCTCCCTAAAGGCAGGAACGCTGTACCCCCTACTCCATACTCTAGAGCAGCAGATGATGATTAGCTCCTACGAAGAGAACGCAGATAGTGCCAGAGTTAGAAAGTACTATAGTATCACCAATAAAGGTAAGGGCTTACTGGCAGAAAAAAAGGAAGAGTGGGAGACTTATACTACTGCAGTAAACCAAGTGCTACAAGGGGGAGTAAGCTTTGCACGGATATAGCAAAATTGATGAATACATAAAGGTAATGTGTGAACAAATCCGGTGGAAAAAGGCTCACCAATTTGTTTCAACTGAAATAGAAAATCATATCGTGGACCAAAAAAAATGCTTTTCTCTCTGAAGGATATGATGAAGAGACTGCTATGGATAAAGCGCTAGAAGAAATGGGAGATCCGGTGTTGGTAGGCACCCAGCTAGATAATACCCACAAACCAAATACCGAGTGGAGCATTATTGGAATTACTGCCTTAGCCCTATTTATTGGATTAGGGGCAAAAGCTTCTGTTATATCTACTACTGGAGCAGCTAGTCTATGGACTAATGTGCTTGCTAGCACCTTGATTGGTATTGGATTTATGGTACTTGCTTATTTTGTAGACTTTACAATCTTGGGAAAGTACTCAAAAGCTATTTTTCTAGGTCTAATTGCTACAACACTTGCTGTTATGCTGGTTTCACCCACTGTCTATGGAAGACACCTATACGTTCCCTTTTTGCTCTTACTCTTTCCTACTGCCTTTGCTGGCATTATCTATGAAATGAGAACTAAAGGCTATATGGGAATTGTAATATGTGGAGTATTATTAGTGGCTCCAATGGCTATTGCCTTATCTACACCCAGCATCTCTAGTGCTTTACTTATTGCGGCTACTGGCTTAAGCTTGCTCACGCTAGCTGCAGTAAAAGGCTGGTTTAGGGTTAATAAAATTGCAGCAGTACTCCTGATGTATACTCCTGCTGTTGGTGCTATAATAGCCTATGGATGGTTGACTATAGTGGGCAATTCTTACCGTTGGCAAAGGTATAAAAGTGCTATAGATCCCTCCATAGATCCTATGGGTGCAGGGTATTTAGCCTCTACCACCAGAAGTGTAATAGACAGTGCTAAAATTTTTGGTCAAGGAAACTTTCCCTATATGCTAGAGAGCATGTTGCCAGAACTACATACTGACAGCTTGTTAACATACCTGATACACAATTTTGGCTGGATTTCTTTTATTGTAATCACGGCTGTCCTAATGGCATTAATTGTTCGCTCACTGATTCTCTGCTCCAGGCAAAAAAGCGTGTTGGGAAGACTAGTTTCCACAGCAGTTACTTTAACATTAATGATACAAATAGTTGTCTATCTTGCATACAATATGGGATACCCAGTGATTGCTCCTCTGACGTTGCCTCTAATATCCACTGGGGGTACTGCAACAGTAATAAATTTGCTACTGGTAGGAATTATGCTTTCAGTATTTAAATCAGGCAATGTAGTAAGTGATAAAATGATGCCAGCATTATGGAATGAAACTAAGCTAGTAGAGTTTAATAACGGGAAAATAATTATTAACATTACAAGAAGGTGAGGAGACATGAGAAAAATAAAGGCTATTTATTCAATAATTGTTGGAGTATCTATGCTTGCTATGTGGGTCATGTTTTATGTTACTGATGGAATACCTGAGTTAATCACAAAGCCAATGGAAATATATATTCATATTTTTGCTGAAGCTGTGACAGCACTGATGCTGATAGCTGCAGGCTATGGTCTACTAAGAGAGCTAAAGTGGGGAGTAAGACTCTATTTAATAGCCTCTGGGATGCTTTTATATACCTTGATTAACAGCTCAGGTTATTTTATCCAAAATGGCGATGTAGCCATGGTCACTATGTTCTTTGTGTTGACTATAATAACCTTATTTTTGCTGATTCGGACAGGGAAATTAGATGTTTAAGCTTGCATGCTTATTGTGGTATTAAACAGATGTAAGCCTCGCTAACCAATTCATTTCAATATTATAATTATCCTCTTACAGCTACTAATATTATAGGGCAGATGGGATTTCAGCTGTTGCTTTCTGGTCCCTCGGAGGAGCTGATTTTTAGGGGCTTTGCCATTACAATGCTAGCCTTGGTCATCAAAGGCAGGATTTTTAAGAATCAAGTGAGTTGGACAAATATTATTGCGGCAGCTATCTTTGGGGTGGCCCACGTTAAGTTTTCCTTTGCGCCCTTTGAGGCAAGCTATAGTATGTTTCAAGTCATTTATGCCATCGTATTAGGCTTGTTTTATGGCGATTGCTATGAAAAGACTAAAAGCGTTTTGTATCCAATGATAATGCACAGTATAAGTAATGTGGTAATGGTTGGGGCAACGATTATCCTTGTTTATATAAGCTGGAGGTTTTCTATAGATACCTGCAGTAAGAAAAATATTAAATAGCTATCAGGGAAAAACCCTGATAGCTATTTTTTTGAAAATAAGGATAATTACTGATGATGCTATTGCATAGAACCTAATATAATGATAGTAGATATAGATATAAACATAATATTATATCTGTCCATGGAGAGTTTCTCATCAAAAAATAAATAGAAAGGGGGCATTTGTGTGAAGCAAATCAATCGAAGGAGATTTATTATCTCTTCCCTGGCCGTAGGGACAGCCTTGACAGCTGGTCCGATTTCCAAGGTTACTGGGGCTACCTTGGGTGCTGAGACCCGAATGGCTATCTACAAGGACATGACTAAGTGTGTCAACTGTGTCTTATGTAGCAATGCCTGTAATCAGCTTAACGGCCTAACAGCAGAATATGCATACCTAGAGATTATTCCCTTTGATAAGGACGGTATCAGACACCGTAAAAGGTTATCCTGCGTGCACTGTAAGGATGCAGCCTGTATCAGGGCCTGTCCCACAGGTAGTCTTTACAAGGGGAGTACCGGCTTTACCCACATAAATAGGGATACCTGTATTGGCTGTGAGTATTGCATGCAGGTTTGTCCTTATAAAATCATCAAAATGCGAGAGAACAAGGTAAGCAAATGTGATGGCTGTGAAAAGCTACTGTACCAGGGGCAAGAGCCCCGATGTGTAGAGGTTTGCCCATTAGAGGCACTCTACTATGGTCCTTGGGATGAAATGCTGGAAAGGGCTAGAGCTGATGGTGAAAGAATGCTTAGGGCCTATCCTGCGGTCCAAGTCTATGGTGATACCCAGTTAGGGGGATTAGGCTTGATTCAGCTACTGGGAAATACCCCCCAGGCATATGGAAAGCCTGTAAACCCGAAAACCAGCGCCATGCTTGGCTGGTGGAAGGATATTCTTCAGCCGGGAGGACTAGCTATCGCCGGAATAGCGTCAGCTGCGGCATTGATTTCCTTTGGCATAGCTAAACGCAATTATCAGCAGGAAAAGGAAGGGGATAAAGGGGGGAAATCCGATGAATAAGGATGAAAGGCTGATTTTGAGATTTAAAAAGCCCCAAATTTATGCCCACTGGATATTTGCCATCTCCTTTTTCGTGCTAACTATTTCAGGGCTAATACTGGTCATCCCTGGGATGGCTGTATCTTTTGGCGCAGCAAGTGGAGTGCTCCATCGGCTGGCAGCAGTTACCTTTATGGGTGCAGTAGTCTACTATTATTTTGCAGATCGGGAAGGTTTAACTAGATTGATTAAGGAGTCCTTTACCTATGATAAGGATGATATAGCTTGGATTAAGAAGATGATGGGTTACTGTTTTGGCCGAACAAAGGATATGCCCCCCTCGGGCAGGTTAAATGGAGGAGAAAAGCTGCACCATGCAGTGATAATTATTACTTTCCTGACCATATCCTTTTCAGGTATTATGCTATGGCTAGGCTCAGGGAGCATGAGCACTACGGTGTTCTTACTGATGATATGGATGCACTATCTTTCCATGTTGGCCATGGTGTGCTTGACTATCGGACATATTTACTTTACCTTCCTCTATGGAGCCAGTCAACACATGATTACCGGATATACCACTGAGAGCTATGCCCAGAAGCATGTGAAGTGGTTAGATGACTTGAAAAGCAAGGGCATGATGTAACTTACAGGTCTTTCCCCTCTATGACTTAATAGCTCATGCTATAATAGAGGTAATTTTAGACGAGGACTCAAGAGAAAAACTATTGAGGGAGAGTGGGGAAGGATGAATAAAAAGAGGATGGGCAGCTTTGTATTGCTGGTAGCAATATCCCTTGTTTTTTTGGCAACGGTAGTAGCCTGCGGTGTAAAAGAGGATTTGCCCCAAATTAATATGGCAGACCGAGAGCAGGTGCCCCTAATTAGCGATGAACCAATGGGGGATCAGCCACTAAAGGTGGCAGTAGCTGCCATGATTTCCAGCAAGGAGAGCATTATCTACTATGAGCATCTTCTAGAATATCTAGGTCGAGAGTTAAATAGACCTATTCAGATAATACAGCGAAAAACCTATGAAGAAGTAAATGATTTGCTGTTAGAAAACCAGGTTGACTTTGCTTTTATTTGCACCTACGCCTATGTGCTGGGAAAGGAAGAGGGCTTAGAGCTGGTTGCCGCACCCCAGGTGGCCCAGCAGAAGACCTACCAAAATTATATGATTGTACACAAGAATAGCCAGATAGAAAGCTTTGAGGATTTAAAGGGGAAAAAGTTTGCCTTCACCGATCCACTATCTTTTACAGGAAGATTATATGCCTTGCATAAGCTACAACAGATGGGATATTCGCCAGAAGAATTTTTCAGTGAAACCATCTATACCTTTAGTCATGATAATTCAATTAGAGCAGTGTATCGGGGCTTGGTGGATGGAGCGTCGATAGATGGCCTAATCCTAGAGTACCTATACACCTTAGACCAAAAATTTTACGATAATATTAAAATAATCCATAAGTCTGAAGGCTTTGGTATGCCACCGGTAGTGATGCCGCCAGGCAATGAGCTGCTAAAGCAGCAGCTCCAAGCTGTATTCACTAATATGCATCTGAAAGAGGAAAGCAAAGATATTCTAGATAACCTGTTGATTGATAAGTTTTTCATTCCTCAGGAGGATGACTATCAGAGTGTTTGTCTCATCAGTAGTGCGGTGATTATCAATGATTAAAAAAATCTTTCAGCTTTTCTGGCAGATATCCGACAGCTTTAATGTTCGTATGAAAATGATGGGAATAGTGTTATTTGGTATTTTACTGCTGGGAACAGCAGCCACAATACAAACAAATCATCTGATAAAGGAGACTATGAGTGAAAAGATTGAAAATAATGGCATTGCAATCGCCAGGGATGTGGCTGCCCGCAGTACCGACTATATCTTCACAAATAATCAATTTGCCCTGCTTAGCCTTATTCAGGACACCCTGGTAAACAATCCAGATGTGCGCTACATTTTGATTTTAGATCCTGGAGGGCAGCTGATAGTCCACAGCTTTTCAGATGGGATACCCAAGGGACTGTTGGAGTTAAATCAGGTAGCTAGTAATCAGCGCTACAACGCTATTAAGATTGATACCGAGGAGGGGATTATACAGGATATAGGTGTACAGATTTTTGAAGGCAGAGCAGGAATCGTACGCATCGGGATGAGCTATGCGGGTATCAACAAGATGATTATGGATTTGAATAAGCGCTTGCTGCTGATAATTTTTGTGGTTAGTATACTGGGGATAATTTTTTCTTTGATTTTTACCAGTGTACTGACGCTCCCCTTAAAAAGATTGGTTGAGGCAACGAAATCGGTAGCTGCAGGCAACTACAACACCAAGGTGCAGGTGTGGTGGAGCAAGGACGAGTTTAACCACTTGGCCGTAGCCTTTAACGATATGACCAAAGAGCTATGTCGTTCTAGTCGGGAGCTGGAGGCCTTCAGTCAGGAAATAGTCCAACGCAATCAAGAGCTATCGGCTTACAATGCGGTCTTAAGCGTGGCCAGCAACTCCTTCGAGATAAAGGATATAATTAGAAAATCGTTGACAGAGCTACTCTTCATTCTTAAGTTTAGCTACGGTCGAATCATAATTTTAGATGAGCAAAAAAGAGAGTGCCGCATTGGAGTTAGAATTACTGAACAGACTGAGGAGCCAATTAGCAGGGAGGACACTCAAGAGCTGGAGCTTATTCTGCCCCATATAAAGGAAGAGGAGTCCTTGATTAGCGGTGACAAAGCAAGAAATGTAATCCATATTCCTTTAATCTCTAGTAAAGGTATTATAGGCATCCTGAGCTTAGGCAACCTCCATAGCCAGCTAGGCAAGCGCAAGCAAAAGCTACTTATGTCGCTGGCCAACCAGCTGGGGCTTGGGGTGGAAAACGCCCTGCTATGGCATAAGGTTAAAGAAAAAGAGGAAATTAAAGCCCGGCTGCTCCAAAAAATAATTGGTGTGCAGGAGGAGGAGCGGAAGCGTATCGCCCGGGAGCTCCATGACGAGACAGGTCAATCCCTCACCTCCCTTTTACTTGGATTAAAGATGATTGAGAAAGCCCAGGATATGGAGCAGGTCAGAGAGCGCACGGGGGAGCTGCGCCAGGTGGTTATAGATACCTTAACCGATATCAACAAGCTGGCTCTGGAGCTACGGCCAACTATTTTAGACGATCTGGGATTGGTGGCAGCGGTAGAGCGATATATCAGCAATGTGTTGGCAAAGTCTGATTTAGAAATAGAGCTACAGGTGATGGGTATAGAGGAGATTCAGCTCAGCTCCCAGGTGGAAATCACCATCTACCGAATTATTCAGGAGTCCCTGACCAACATTATAAAGCACGCCAAGGCCAGTAGGGTTAACATCCTGCTAGAGCATCAAGGGGATAAGATTTTCTTGGTAGTAGGGGATAACGGAATAGGTTTTAACCAAGAAACAATAAGGAAAAAATCTCTGGAATACAAGCATCTAGGACTTTTTGGCATGGAGGAGAGAGCAGCTATCATCGGAGGATTTTTGGTTATTGAGAGCTGGCCAGGTCAAGGAACTAAAATTCGCTTTGAGGTAAAGACAAATCAACTTTAGATTTTGAAAGGGGGATTATTAAATGAAACTATCAAGGCGGGGATTTTTAAAGGCTTCTGCGGCTACTGGTATTGGGGCAGTGGGCCTAACTGCCTGCTCTACCAATAAGCCTGTGTTAGACAACATTGAAGAGCAACAGCCGGTGGGGACACTGGCTGAAGGAAAATGGATACCTACTGGCTGTGCTGGATGCACCTCCTGGTGTGCCAGTGAGGCCTTTGTGGTGGATGGCCGAGTCATTAAGACTAGAGGGAATCCAAGATCAAAGGTTAACGGTAAAAGTGCTTGTCCTAGAATGCACTTGGCTGTTCAGCAGGTGTATGACCCGGACAGAATTAAAACTCCCATGAAACGGACCAACCCTAAAAAAGGTAGGAATGAAGATCCCAGGTTTGTATCCATTTCCTGGGATGAGGCTATGGATGCGGTAGCAGAAAAAATCATGGAGCTGCGGCGCAACAAAGAAACCCATAAGCTAGCTATTTTCCGTGGTCGCTACACCCAATTAAATGAGCTGCCCTACAGTCGGATTCCCGGTATTTTAGGCACTCCCAACAATATTTCCCACAGCTCAATCTGTGCAGAAGCGGAGAAGTTTGGACCCTTCTACACTGAAGGCTACTGGAACTATCGGGATTACGATGTGGCAAACACCAAGTATGTAATTTGTTGGGGTGCAGATCCCTTATCCACCAACCGGCAGGTGTCCCACTATTTAAATGCCTGGGGAAATATCTTGGAGCAAGCCAAGGTAGCAACGGTTGAGCCTAGACTTACAGCTACAGCTAGCAAATCCCACGAGTGGCTACCGGTGAGGTCAGGAGAGGATGGAGCAGTAGCCATAGCTATGGCCCATGTAATCCTGGTAGAGGGGCTATGGTCTAGGGAATTTGTAGGTGAGTTTAAGGATGGACAAAACAAGTTTATCTTAGGCGCTGAGGTGGCTGAAGAGGACTTTGTTGAAAAGCATACTAATGGAATAGTTAAGTGGTGGAACCTGGAGCTAAAGGATAAAACCCCAGAATGGGCCGAGGAGAGATCGGGAGTTAGTGCCGAGCAGATTCGGCGAGTAGCTATTGATTTTGCCAAGGCAGCGCCCTACGCTATGGTGTTCATGGGTGGCGGTGGTGTAATGCAGAATAGAGGTGCTTACAACGCCATGGCAATCCATGCGCTAAATGGATTAGTTGGCTCAGTAGACCACAAGGGAGGTACTATCCAGGGTGCCAGTGTAGCCCACCAAGCCTTACCTAGCAACGGTGATTTTATCGATGAAATTGCAGCGGCAGGAAACAAAAACCCCAAGATAGACCAGCGAGGGTATAAAGCATTTCCGGCTTTAAATGGCGGACGCTCTGGCGGTGGAGTAGTGACAAACCGGGTGGCCGATGCCATATTGGATGAGGATCCCTATGAGCTGAAAATGGTGATGGCCTACTGGTGTAACTTCAACTATGCATGTCCTGAGAGTGACCGCTGGGATAGAGCTATGGCTAAGCTGCCCTTCCTGGTTCATTGTGTAACCCATATTTCGGAGATGAGTCATTTTGCCGATATCCTGCTTCCTTCTACCCATCACATGTTTGAGCAATGGGGCTATCTGTCTCAAAAAGGCAATGGATTCACCCACGCTTGGCTGGCCAGACCATTGATTCAGCCTCTATGGGGTAGTAAGAATTTTGAGTCTCAGATAATGTGGCTACTGGGAGAAAAACTAGCGGAAAAAGGATTTGCCAATATGCTAGAGTACATGAAGACTATTGTAGATCCAGAGACGGAGAAGGCCCCCACAAATGGAGAAGAGCTGGAGCTCTACATGACTAAATTTAAGCTACAGCCAGCCTGGGATCCTAATGCCTATAGAAGTGGCGACAAGCTAAACGGCTGGGATGAACTGGTGGAAAAAGGTGTATGGAATTCGGGGGAATACCCCTTCAAGGGTAAGTGGGATAACTTTAATACAGTGACTAAGAAGTTTGAGTTTTACAGCGAGACTCTAAAGAAAGCCCTGCAGGGGCATGCGGATAGGCATAACACCAATATTGATGATATCTTAAAAACCTGCAATTACTTGGCTAGAGGTGAAATGGCCTTTGTACCCCACTATGAGGAGCCTTTAATCAGGGGAGATGCTAGAGAATACCCCCTGGTATTCGTAGACCAGAAGGCCAGATTGAATAGAGAGGGTAGATCGGCAAACTGTAGCTGGTATCAAGATTTTAGAGACCTGGACTTTGGTGACATGAAGTGGGGAGACACTGTGAAGCTAAATCCTGTAGATGCCAGACGTTTGGGCATCACCCATCGGGATCGGGTTCGAGTAATATCTCCCTTTGGAAAAAACGAAGCGGTTGCCTTTGTGTGGGAAGGAATTGTGCCAGGCATGATTGCCAAATCCTTTGGTCAGGGACACTGGTCTTACGGCAATATTGCCGACGGCATTGGTAGCAACAACAATGAGTTATTACCGGCAGATTATGAGCGCCTGAGTGGTTCAACAGTGTTTTATGCTGCTACTAGAGTTAGGATCGAAAAGCTTTAGATAAGTCACCCAAAAGAGGTCTATAAATTAGGAGGTGTTTTAAGATGACTAAATACGCCATGGTCATAGATCTGCACAGATGTTCTGGGTGTGCTGCCTGCTCCATTGCCTGCAAGGCGGAGAACAATGTTCCTGATGGAATATTTTGGTCCCACTATACCCAGATAACTAGGGGCACATTCCCTAATGTTCAGCTCCAATATATTTCAACGCTCTGCAACCACTGCACCAATGCTCCCTGTGTGGCAACCTGCCCCACTAGTCCTAAATCTATGTATAAGGCTAAAAATGGAATGACCCTGTACCGGGAAATGACCTGTATTTCCTGTCGCCAGTGTGAACGGGCTTGTCCCTACGGGCAGATATACTACAACGGTGAGGATCCTCATCAGCGCTATCGCCATGGAGATGGCAGGCTGGTAACAGAGGTGGTTCAAGGAGAGATTATTCCCTACTACAACCCGGATCGGGCCTTAACTGCTATGGGTATTAGAAGGGCGGGAAAAGTAGAGAAGTGCTCCTTCTGCGATCATCGGGTAGCTAACGGTGAGCAGCCCTACTGTGTGGATTCTTGCCCATCAAACGCTAGAACCTTTGGAGATCTAGATGATCCAGAAAGTGAAATCAATAAGCTACTAGCAGAACATGAGCACTTTAGATTGAAGGAAGAAAGTGCTGCCCAGCCTAATGTCTACTATATCAGAAAATATAATCCTAGATAGCTATAATAACTTTAGCGGAGGAGAGAAACTCCTCCGCAAAGAGAGTTCCATCAAACTTGGAGGTGATATTAGTGAAGGCAGCAGTGCAAGAAATTAGTGTAGAACTGGCTCGAGAGGTGGCCTATAAATTACTTTCTACCTGCTTTGATTCCCCAAGTGAGCAATGGAAAGAAGCCAAACTGCTAGGTGGTTTAGCAGATATGCTGGAGGTGCTGAAGAGTAGTGGCTATGAAGATGGACTTAGGCTCTACCAGCTAGTCCAGGGATTAAGGGATTTTACACCGATCCAAGTGGCTTATGCCAAGCTATTTATCGGTCCCCAAAAGCTGCTGGTACCACCCTATGGCTCGGTATATTTAGAGAAAAGAAGGGTAATGGGAGACTCTACAATGGATGTGTTGCGCTTTTACGAAAAAGTAGGCATCGGGGTTTCCCAAGAGACAAGAGAGATTCCTGACCATATAAAAATTGAGCTAGAAGTAATGTACTACCTTATCTTTCACCAGAATCTTGCTTTGAGGCAAGGAGATAAGATCAAAGCAGACAAGTATTTTGCTTGGCAGCAGGAGTTTTTTTCAAACCATCTCTATCCTTGGGTACAAGATTTTAGCCAAGCACTGATAGACAATAGCATATGTGAGGTCTATTGCTTATTAGGGGAAGTGTTAATTAGATTTATGGCCGAGGAGAAAAGCTATTATCAAAGCTGCTAAGCAGGGAGGTGAATAGGGTGATATGGGGCACAAGGTTTATGGAAAGCATTGTTGCTAAAGGCTTACTGGGCGCACCTGTCAGGCTGGATAAACAACGTTGCCGTACGTTAAGTGAACACTGTGGGCAGCCCTGTGTAGCCAAGTGTCCCCAAGGAGCCCTGGAAATAGAGTCAGGAGCTATCAGCGGGGAGAGCTGCATTAGTTGTGGTAGCTGTGTTACAGCTTGTCCAATTAGTGCTCCCAGCTTTACCGATTTGACTGATTTGCAAGTAATCCAGCAAATAAGCCGAGCTGGGGAAGGTGGCCAGGGTGTCGGCTTTGTCTGCCAGAGCGGGGAGCATACCACTATGGATCTAAGCTCAGGAGCTAAGGTCAAGGTGGCTTGCATAGCTCGTCTGTATCCGGGAATTCTAATAATGCCGGTAGCCTTAGGTGCAAAAAAGGTTTTGTTAGACACTACTGGCTGTGATAAGTGTATAAACAACAGGAGTGGAATGCTTGCCGCCACCATCGATACAAATCTAAATGAAGCCTTGATGTGGTTAGAGATATTGGGGCAGGATGCTCAAATTAGGACTACTGGGCAAGCAGCAATCTGGGAGTCTACTAAAGAGCTTGAGCATCAGAGTCAAGGAGAATCTAGGGATAGAGGACTGAAACGAAGAGAGCTGTTTAAGCTGCTCAATCAAGAGATAAAGACTACCTCTGCCAATTTGCTCAATGACATTATGGTCTCAATAGTAGAAAATATTAAGCAATTTCAAGAGTCAAAGCAGGGGAAACAAGAGATGCCGTTGAAGAAATATATTACTAGTCTTGCCATTGGGCATATCCTCAAGGAGCCGGTGGTAGATAGAGAGCTACCTAACCAACATTTACCTGAAGTACTGGATGGATGTACCCTATGCCAAATCTGCAGTAAAGCATGTCCTACTGCAGCCCTGAGTCAGGTGCTAAGTAAAACAAGTCAGCAGGGAGCTATCTATTACCAGGCCGCATACTGCATCAGCTGTAGCCTATGTGTCAGCAAGTGCCCTGAGCAAGTGCTCAGCTTTAACAAGCCCATGACTGTGGGAGAGCTGGTGAGCAGCCAAGGGAAGCAGCTGTTTAAGCAGCAGCTGGCTGCATGTAGTAGCTGCAAGGCTCTATATGTAAAAAAGCTGGGGAAGGATAACATTTGTCATATATGCTATGAGAAAGAGCTGAAAAGAATGGAGCTGCAGCTTAGCTTTCACTGATGCTCAGCTGAAAGGGGGAGTAATATGATTTCTGTAATGATTGTTGATGATCACTCCATCCTGCGAACCGGACTGAAAATGCTGCTCAATGCGGAAGATGATATTCAAGTAATTGGGGAATCCTGCTGTGGTGAGGATGCTCTCAAGCAGCTGGAGCACCTAAAGCCTCAGGTACTGATATTGGACCTTACTATGCCGGGCATGGGGGGAATAGAGACCTTGAGGAATTGTAAGGCCAAATACCCAAAACTGAATGTGCTAATCCTTACCATGCATGACGATGAAAAGTTTCTACCTAAAGTACTGAAGCTGGGTGCCAGCGGCTATGTGGTAAAAAAATCGGTGGACACAGTGTTGATCAATGCTATTAGAATCGTGGCCAGAGGCGAACGGTTTATTGACAGCACTATGACCGAGGCTCTGATAAATCCTCAAAAAAAACAGTCTAACCAATCCCAAGACCTCCATGGGGAGTTTCCTAAGGACACCTTGCTTAGCCCCAGGGAGCAAGAGGTTTTGAAATATATTGCCTTAGGCTACTCTAACAAGCAAATAGCGAGCACACTGATTATCAGCATTAAGACAGTGGAAACCCATAAAACAAAAATAAAGGAAAAGCTAACTATGAGAGAAAGATCAGATTTGGTCCAATATGCTATAGAAAACGAGCTAATCAACTTAAATGGAGAATAGTTTCAATGGAGAATACAATATAAAAGAGAGGCTGCTACCTAGAGAACATTGGATTCTTGTGGGAGCAGCCTCTTTGTATTGTTTTGCTTAACAATTGCGGACAACTAAAAACTCTTGCGACTTGGCACAGCAACTATTAATACAGGCCACAACAAAAACTCGGCCCAAGGTGCCCGGGGGTACCTGCCAGAGGATTTCAGCCACACCAGTAGCAGCAGTGGGGCAATCGATGCCTATGAGACTGGCCAGCTCACAGGTTTCGGTACCGGTAGGCTCTAAGAAAAAGAAGGCTCTAGATACTGGGCGGTTAAAGGTAGCTCTTACAATCACTCGGGCGTTGAGCTGAACTGCTCCGTCTACAACAGGCAGCGGCTGTCCAGCTTCTGTTAGAAAGTTTAGAGAGAGCACTCGCAAATCGCAGACAGGCTTAGGCTTAGGCGTAGGTGGTACTCTAGGAATACATATCACTTGACCTACGAAGATCATATCCGGATTGACAATTTGGGGGTTGGCAGCAAGAATATCTGCCACAGTTACACCAAACCTGCGGGCAATGCTAAATAGGGTCTGGGTAGGTCTAACCTTATATAGCTGGCCAATACATTTTCTTGGTGGTGGCGGCACATGGTCATTTTTCAAAGGATGCTTTGCAGCGGGAAATATATTCATACTCAAGGGAATCATCTCCTTAGGTTTTCTTCTACATTATATGACAAAATGTTACACATGTTACTTATATCTGTAGTGGGAGGATATGGCATATGCATGTCGTATTATTAGCTTTAATATCTAATAAAGCTTAACCAGGGGGACTATTGTGATTAAGAGCAAAGAGTTTTTAGAGCAGGATATCTTAGAGAAGAATTACTGGTATTTTGGAAATCACAGCAAGGATTTTGTTAAGATGTGCTACGCTGTAGAGCTATTGAGTAAAATACCGGAAGGTGCTAGTCAGTCAGAGCTAGATCAGGCTAGAGATGAGTTTAACAGATTGCATCCCTATATCCAAGTTCAGACTAGTATGTATAAGAGTATGATAGCTTCCAAAATTTATGGTTTATTGGATTCCTCCCATTCCGAATACTCCAAATGTAAGCCAACTCCAGTGTTTCAGTATATCAGGGAGCTGACTGGAGGTAACTTTTTAGAAACCCACCTTTATTTTTATGTAATAGAGCAACAGGTTGAGAAGATATATTACTCTAGTCCCTTTCTAGGAAAGGGGCATCGCAAGGAATTTCAGCTCTATCCACTGTTTTTGCTTTACAAGGTGCTCTTGGAGATAGGAAGGAAGACAGGAGAATATGGAATATCCAATGTTGAGTTCGATTGCTTTGTGGCCACTGCCAGAGAGTATAAGGAATGGCCTAGTGTAGTGGAAACCATATTATATTATCGAGGAACAGGTAGCTTAGATAGTATTATTTCTGATATAGTGAAGAAAACTCCTCAGGGAAAAATTGATCAAAGATATTTTCACTTTATCAAAGCTCTGCCCCAGTTTGTCTTAGCTCGTGGCCAGTGCAGCTTAAGACAGAGCGATATACGTTCCATCAGCGACAAGGTTGCAGCCTTTGAATTTGTCTACAAGATAAAAGCAGGAAATCCCGGTTCATTGCCAAATGGCTGCTTGGACTTCCATAATTATTCAAAGTTTTTAGGAAAAAATATTCCCCTATTGCCAAGACTGTGAGGTGAATGAAGATGGATTTCTTTGAGAAGATGAAAAGTGAAAAGGATTTGATTCAGCACTTGTATGATTACATAACTAGAGAAAGACATATGATGATTACAAAAGAAGAGGTAAGTAATCTGTACTTTAGCTTAAAAACTCAAAAGCTGGTTATCCTGAATTCTAAGCCGGGGATGGGAAAGACAGAGCTATGTCTAGCTTATGTGGATGCCTTCAAGCAAATATTAGATCAAGCCGCGGTGGAGTCGATTTTCATCAACGTGGGTAAGGATTATGATAAAATTGATTTACTGGGTTATGTAGGGCTGGATGAGATTTACCGTCCTTCCGAATTTGCTCAGAGGCTATTTAATCTTCAGGGGGGAGTCCCTCAGCCCAGCAGTGATTTTAAAATATATTTTATCATTATGGACGAGATGAACTTAAGCCAGGTAGATTTTTATTTTAATCAAATTCTAGCAGCAATAGAAAATAACCAGCCAATAATGTTGCCCAATAATGCCAAAGCATACCTGCCAGAGAACACCTTTATCATGGGAACCATTAACTCCTATTCCTACGAGAGCACCAGGAATCCCTTGAGCGGAGGAGTAAAAAGAAGAGCAAACATCATAAACGTGCCCAATCCCTTAGACTATATTTTTTCACTAGACTCTCAGGAGGAAAGCCTTAAAGAGTTTAAAGAAGCTATCTTTAGGCTGGTTAATCAATCAAAGCTGAAGTTTGAAGCTAGCTCAGATATCTTAAGTGTTTTTAGAGCCTTAAATTTTGAGCAAACAGAAAAGCTGGACCAGCAGGCCTTTGAGATGCTCTTTCAGCTGGCTACTGCTCTAGCTGTAGCTGAAGAGAGCAAGCTAACCTTAGGTATCCTACAGGATATAGTGGAATATATTTTGTTTTCTAATTTTGAAGTGACAGTAGCACTAGATAAACAGGTAGTGCAAAAAATCCTACCCCACTTGGCAGGAAATGTGGATAATCTGACTAAATTTGAAAGCTTTTTAAGTACCTACGAGCTCACTGAAAGCATGGCAGTCTTTGCTCGGGCAAAAATGAATGCCCAGCATAATATGGGCTATTTAAGTCCCTTATGCTAGTCATGAAGGATGTAATATGAAGATAGAGTGTATTTTCAGTAATGAGCAGAGAACCTTGGCACTAAAAAATAATGAGAGAACGGAAATCCCCGAGGGAAGGTACTCTCTTGTTTTAACAGGACTAATAGCAGCAAATAATTACAGAATGGTGATTAATAACAAGACTATAGCTACCCTTTCTGGACAGAGCTTTTACTCAACTATAGTAGATACCATCAACCATATTGGCTATGGAAAGCTAGAGCTATTTTGTCAGGAAACAAAGCTCTTCCAAGGCATTTTCTATACCAGCACCTTTAAAGCTACCAAAGAAGAGTTTTATCAAATGCTAGATTTTGTTGCTGCCAATATTTTGTGGAAGGATAGTCAGTTTATCTATTATGATAAACACCAAATACGACATAGAATTGTAGATCCGCTATTTGTATTCAATTGGATTGCCAACAACTTTGATTTCCTTGAGCAGCTGGTAACCCTAATTCACAGAGCAGCAGTTAAAAACAGCTACCAAATCAATAAGAAGTCCTTTGTAAATACCCACTATCATAAACAAAAGACCCTCAGCTATCTAAGAAATAATCCTGATATGATTAGTCCAGCTACGCCAGGCCAAGGTATATTGGAGACTCCTTGGGGTAGCTTTAATCCTCAAGTAGTTATAGCCAGGGAGGCTGTCTATGATTATGAGCTAAATGAGCATCTGCAGATACTGGAGCTCCTTAACTCTGTTTATCAATTTCTTCTGTCCTTTGATAACATTTTCAGAGGAAATCGATATGATGCCTTAAGGGAAAAGTGTAAGCAAGAGATATATTCTAAGCAGTGGATGCAGCGTATAACCTTTCTAAAGAACAACACTTTTTTACAAAATTTATCAATGAATAATATTCAGCATGTGAGAAGACATCCTATCAGTCCTCTACAGCAGACTAACCGCCAATACGGACAGATGTATATGCTGTACACCAACTACATTAGCAATCACTTTGATTTTCTGGATCAAGAAAACAGCTCCTTTTATCAGCATATTAAAAACATTGATAAGATTTACGAAGCCTTTTGCTGCTACCTTTTAGCAGAAATTCTAGAATTAAAGTCAGAGCAAAATGGTCTTTTAGCTACAGGCATTCCCTTTAAAAATCAACGATTAAAGCTTTACTATCAAAGTAAGCCCTCCAACTTAAAGGGATGGGCAGTAGCAGATACACCTGATATAATTCTTAAGCATGCTAATGGTAGGGTAATCATACTTGATAGCAAGTTTAAGATTAATCAAAGGGATGTAAAGGGGGAGGACATTCAAAAGCTGCAGGGCTACCTTAACAACTACCATGAGACAATTGGGGCAGTACTTTACCCTGGAGACAGCTTTAGCTGTATAGAGGATAACCTGCGTCACCTATATAAAATCCTGCAAATACCTATTTTTCCATGGCTAGATAGGGAAAAATATCAGGCTATAAAAAAGCAGGTGCATACAGAAATATATAAATGTCTGGAGAATGGTGCATAAAAAGGCTGTTTAGAGATAGGTAGTATGCTCTAAACAGCCTCTATTTTTTTTGTTTCAATGCATCTTCTAGTATGACCTGGGCAAAGGCTGCTGCTAAAAGGGGGGGCACTGCGTTGCCCACCTGGATGCCTTGACTGGAGCGACTGCCCAAAAACTGGTAGCTGTCGTCGAAGGACTGCAGTCTGGCTGCCTCCCGAACGGTGATGGTTCTGTCTAGGCAGGGGTGGATAACCCGCCCTGTTGAGGGTGTATCAAATCGAGTGGTGATAGTAGTAGCGGTCTTGTCCCATTCCATTCGTCCATAGGCTCCGCTGTGTACTGACTTGGTCTTATGCTCCTGGGGTAGCTGCTCTCTATTACCTCCTGGTGGAACTAGTCCCATTCTTTCTATAGCTAGCTTACTGTGCCTAGTAGCAACATGGTTGAAGAGCCATTGACTAGCTTGTCGCCGATCCTTCTGATATTCGCTAGCTGGTTCATACATATAAGCTGCCACAGCCTCACCCTCACCTGACGCTAAGAAACTAAGATCCGATATAGCATCCCTGATAGTGACTAAAGGCTTTAAGGCTTGATCAGCAGAGTGGGTTGGCTTGGGGAAATTTAGCTTAGATTTTTTCGAACCTAAGAAAACCACCCTGCGCCTGGTTTGGGGAACCCCATATTCGCTGGCATTGGCAACACCATAGGTAATGTGGTAGCCCAAGTCCTGAAACAGCTCAATTATTGTAGCTTTAATCAGCCCATTCTGCATAGTAAGCAGCCCTTCAACGTTTTCCATGAGGAAATAGTCGGGATTGACCTCTGCCACGATGCGGTAATACTCCTTAAATAGCATATTTCTTGGATCATCCATGAAGACATTTTTGCGGATTCGATAGCCACTCATAGAAAAGCCTTGACAGGGAGGTCCGCCAGTGATTACATGGACTTTTTTATCTCCAATTAGCTCTTTAATAGTAGCTATAGTAAGGTTTCTGACATCATCTACTAAAACCAGAGCTTGAGGGTGATTATGCCGATAGGTGGCAGCGATTTCAGGATTGAACTCATTGGCCAACAATACATTAAAGCCTAAGCTGCGAAACCCAGAGGAAAGACCACCGGCGCCAGCAAACAAATCAATACAATTTAACATACATGCTCATCCTCACTAAGGATTGCCTTATCCTTTAATATGCTAGTATAATCCCCAAGCCTACTTTTATCGGGCAGCTGCCATTTATAAACTGTTTTATTGTTTGATTGCTGAGAAATATATATAAAGTGATTTTCTAGAATCTTGTCAATGTCCAGATTTTCATTCTTGCCTTGAAATAGGGCATTGGTATTAACTAAAAGAGGGATTAGCTCGGCATAAAGCTTGTCCGGAGTTACCCCATCATGCGCTCCTATTAAGTCTCTAGTAGTTTCGATGATTAGCTGATTGATATCTCCCTGAAACTCCTCTAATATCAGCTCCTCCTCAGACACCTTGAGATAATTGTAGATAAAATCGCCGTTAAAGGTGTTTTTGCGATTGATACCCTGGGTTCCTGAAGAGACAGCCTGGGGCTGATATACGATGTTGATTAGCTTAAACCCATTTTTTCTGCAGCAGTCCAACACTATTCTCCAGATTTTCAAGTCTCTGTTGTGAAAGGTGAAGGACAAATAGTGCTGCATCTTAAGAACTCTATTTAACTCCTTAAAAACATTGTTCATCCGTTGCTCGTAGTCCTTATAATCCTTTTCGCGGTACGTATCGTAAATGATTTCTCCCTGATATTCCACGTCCAGGCCTAACCAGGCATTCCAAAGCATACTGAGCCCAAAGTAGTTAATAGATTCGCCGTAAGGGGGGTCAGTAAAAATATAATCTACCGAGTGGGACTCAATAAAGGACAAATCCTCGCTACTGGCATTAACTATTTGAGCATTGGAGGCATTTAGGTTATTTACCTCCAGCTTGCCGCTGAGAACTTTCTCAAAACGCTGCTTAAAGCTGTCTATAATGTTTTTTTCTGTATGCACAGAGGGGATCCAAAACTTGCTGATCTGCCAGCCTGACTTTCCTGTTACCTGCTGCTTATCTCCGGGAATCATCCGAGATACGTTAGGCAGCATGGAGGTAAAACACATTTTAAGCATATCTTTTAAATCGGACTGGGGAACAGCGTTGATACTATTATATAGCTCAGACAGGATAATTAGCGCCCGCTGGGTAAATAGCTGATCGATATGGGTGCGACCATTTCTTCTAACGTATTTAAGCATGGCCTGGGCAGGGTAGCTCATAGCTTCCTGGCTGGAGTTAAATATTTCAACAGCTCCATTAAAAACCTGCTTATCGTAATGGGTGGCATCCTTTCTAACAGTGCCACACTGGGGGCACTGGAACTTAACTCTAACTAACTGCATATCATCCCAAATATAGTTTTGGGCGTAGCAGGTATTTTTGCAGGCTGAGCATTCAGTTTCATAGAAATGACGAAACTTTTCATCTATGTAGGCATGGATTTGCTCAAATTGGTTTTTTAACTCAGTTAAGTCCACTGTTGTAATAGTATTTTTGGCAATTAGATTAGTGATGGGATTTAAGTCTACTCCTATAGCTTTGCGGTTTAACTTTACCGACTCTATTGCCGTTACGCCAGAACCCATAAAAGGGTCAAGCACAATATCTCCTTCCTTGGTAAAGTGCTTAATATAAGCGCTGGTAACGTTGTGACACTTGCGCCCCCAGTACTTGTGCATTAGATAATGCCTAGGGTGAGCCTTAGGCTCGATAGTGCTGTCAATTGGCTTTATATCAGAACTAAAATTCATTTTTACCTCCACCAGTACAATCCTTATTTGTGGTATCATTTTGGGCTGCTTTCATTTTATAATAAATAGCTTTGCATAAGCAATAGAAATATATCTTATTAAAGGAGTAAGAGTTATCAATATTATTAATCGCAGGAATATTTTGAAGGAAATTTTATTTTCCATGGGGAATATATAGGGGTATTAAATTAAGATAAACATGGGGGATGTAAGATTGGCCAGTAGTATTTTTGTATACACCCTGTTGTTAGTAGTGCCCATATACCTTTTTATAGCCCTCATGGCTTTCCGCTCGAAAGAAGTGGAAGGCTATCTTAGCTTCGGCCTGCTGATGATAACTGCTGGAATTTACTCATTAGGCTACTTCTTTGAGATCCATAGCCTTAGTCAGGAGGCGGTATTTAACTGGCTGAGGTTTGAGTACTTAGGTCTAGCGCCAATGCCTGCTCTCTGGCTGATTTTTGTGATGCGCTACTGTGGCTACTCCAGGTGGCTATCTAAGCCCGTCCTTGCCTCCCTCTGGACTATTCCAGCAATTACCATGTTGATGATAAACACTAATCCCTTTCATGGCTTGTTTTACACCAGCTTTAGCGTTGATTTTACCCAGGGATTAGCCATAGCTTCGATAGACAGAGGCCCCTGGTACTGGGTGCATATCGGCTTTTTTAATGTAGCCCTGCTAGTGGGCAGCATCCTGTTGCTTTATACCTATGTTAAATCAAAGGATATATATAGGAAACGCTTCTTGTTATTGTTTTTAGGCTCGCTAGTTCCCTGGATCACCTTGATTTTGTATCTGATAGGGATGACTCCTATGAATTTGGACTTAAGCCCCTTCGGGATTTTATTGACAGGAATTATTTATATTTTCAACGCTACAAACTACAAAATGTTTGATTTCTTGGCCTTAGCTAGAGCAGAAGCCCTTAGAAAAAGTGAGGAAAAGTATCGTCTGATATTTGAGCACTCTCCTCTGGGGATTTTCCATTTTGACCATAAGGGCATCATTACAGATTGCAACGACAACTTTGTCAAGATCATCGGTTCATCTCGGCAAAAGATTGTGGGGCTTAATTTGCATACCTTGCCTGATGAGAAGTTTAAGAAGGCCTTCAATGTGGTGCTTAATGGAGAGCTGGCCAACTATGAAGGTGTATATCACTCGGTTACTGCAGTTAAAGTAACTCCGGTGAGAGCCCTATTTGCACCCCTGTTATCATTGGATAAACAAGTGCTTGGCGGTGTAGGTATTGTGGAGGACATCACGGAGAGAAAGAGCTACGAAATCAAACTGGAGTATTTAAGCCTCCACGATAAGCTGACAGGAATTTACAATAGGGCTTTTTTTGAAGAGGAATTGAACAGGCTACAGAAAAATGGGGCATACCCTATTACAGTAATCTCCTGTGATTTGGATGGTCTAAAAATAATCAACGACACTATGGGACATAGCCAGGGGGATAAGCTACTACAGAGCTGCGCTCAAGTGCTAAGAAAAGCCTTGCGGGAGGAAGATATCTTAGCCAGGATTGGCGGAGATGAATTTGCCATTATACTTCCCCATACTACCCAGCTTACGGGAGAAGAAATAGCCAAAGAAGTGGGAAGGAATGTAGAGGAATACAATAAAAGGGCTAAGGAGCTGCCTCTGAGTATTTCTGTCGGTGTAGCTACGGCAGTTGACTCCAGCAAATCAATTGGGGAAGTGGTTAAGGAAGCGGATGAAAAAATGTATCATGAAAAGCTAATAGAAAAGAGAAGTAGTCGCAGTCAAATCATCAGCTCCTTACTGGCGGCTCTGGCAGATAAGGACTATATTACAGAGGGGCACTCTCAGCGAGTGGAGCAATATTGCATCCAGATTGCCCACCGACTCAATCTGCTGTCAGATAGATTGACAAATATCAAGCTATTAGCCCATGTCCACGATTTGGGCCAGGTGGGGATTTCCGACAACATCTTAAAAAAGCCAGCTCCCCTGACTAAAGAGGAATGGGAAATAATTCGACAGCACCCTGAGAAGGGGTATCGGATTGCAGTGGCCTGCCCTGATTTAGCTGGTGTGGCAGAGCATGTTCTTAAGCATCATGAGTGGTGGGATGGGACGGGCTATCCCTTAGGTCTCAAAGAAGCAGAGATTCCAATTGAGTGTCGCATACTGGCTGTGGCTGACGCTTTTGATGCCATGACTAGCAAAAGACCTTACAGAGAACCTATGGGTAAGGAAGAGGCCCTAGAGGAGCTCAAGAGATGCTCAGGCACCCAGTTTGATCCGGAAATTGTGGCAGTATTTCTTTCCCAAATAAATCAGTGAAAATCTAATGAAACCTTTTAATTATTTCTGCGTCTATAGAAATGCAGTGAATCAATTTAATATACTTATAACCGGAGGTTTTAGCAATGAAAAAACAAGTGGTTTTTATTCTTATTGCAGCAATTCTGATGCTGCCTGTGGGCTGCGTAAATAAAACCGAGGTTGGACCCAGCGTAAGTGCTCCTGCAGGGCAGAATGGGGATAAACAAGAGCCGCCGGCAGCTAATCCTGTAGAACAAGTGGAAATGGGAGACTTTGCTATATTGGCAAACGGTGTTGCCGTTGGGCTAAGAGACTGGGATTACCAGCTGGATTTAAAACAGGCCTTTGGTGCCCCAATAAACGAGGAGGTAGAGGAATTAGAAAATGCTGATACCTTTACCGGAGCCTTTCGCAAAACAATTCAATATGATGGGCTTAAACTGACTCTATTTTCTCCTAAGGGAAACGGTCAAACATTCTGGATAATGTCAATTGATGTTTTAAAAGAGGGCTTTGAAACATCAAAGGGCATTCAGATAGGTAGTAAGGTAAGTGACATTAAGGAGGCCTATCCGGAGGTAGCCATTGCCAATGATGGTCGCAAGGATCCTAACAACTGTGCTTATATTATTCAAAGCTTAGAAGAATATAATACTTTGTATTTTGAAGTAAAAGAGGGGGTAGTTAAGAAGATAAGGCTATATCATGAAATGCCCTAATTCTAGCTCCACTAGCTTTCTTTAGCTACATGTTTAAAGCTCCCTTTACAGGGAGCTTTTCTGGAATTATCTATATATCTGCAATAAAGAAGGCTATTGAAGAACTCAAGCCAGATATTATTGTGTGTACTCACCCTTTCCCTGCCATTATCTTAGGCAAGTTAAAGAATACAGAGTTAAACATCACTTTGCCATTGCTATAACTGATTATGGCTACTGCTTTGATTGGAGTAGCCTGTTATCTAAGCTAGTAAACAACAAAAGTCAGCATTATATAGTGGAATCATCATCTTCAACCTCCTGAATATATTGAGACTGATCTTGACGCTTATCGATATATAGAGTGCCATCTGTAGCCAAGCTGGCTAGAAAAATATCCTCAACCTTTTTTATATTTTGAGTAGCTAATTGGTTGTACAGCCACTCATGGGTTAGACTATTCTGTTTTAGGTTTTGTTCTACAATTTTACCATCCCTTACTATTTCTGATGAAACTCCTTTATAGCTAGAGCTCAATCCCAAGTCTTTAGGTGTTAAGGGCAGGTGCTGACTTTTTTTCAGCACACTTAGCTGCCCATGGGGCTCGATAATAGCAAACTCCACCTCGCTCAGATCAAAAACACCTCTTTCGCGTAACTGCATCAACAAATCATCTAGATTGTATCTGATTTTCCCCATATTCTTTTCAAAAATTTTTCCATTCTGCACAATGACCAAGGGTTCGCCTTCAATCAGTTTGCGAGCCGCATTATTTTTTAAGGTTATGTAGCCGGTAGCAACTACTAAAAGAGTTAATATTACCGGACTGATTAGTACGTAGTTTCCATGCACCTCTGTAGTAACATAGGCACCTCCTATAGTGCCAATTGTTATGCCTATAACAAAATCAAAGTAGGTTAATTGTGAAAGCAGTTTTTTCCCTATAACTCTAGTTAGCAGTAATAGTAAAAAGAAAACTGCTAGGGAATGACTTATACATTGCAAAACTTCGTGCCATAAAATCATAGTATCCTCCAAAGGAACTGGTTTGCAAGATGGTTCTATCAATAAGAGCTATCCAACTGATAGATAGCTTTTAAGTATAGCATTTAACTTTTTATTGAAAATATTCAATTTTCAGAATTAATTAACTAAAACAATTTATTTTAAAAGTAAAATCCTAAAAGGAAAATAGAAAAGGCACGTCGAAAGTGTTCGATAAATTCACAATATTTCAACATTTTGTGATAATGAGCACAATCACTAGAGGGGATGGTTGATATCATGAGTAGTTGCAAATGCAAAGATAACAAGTTTGACCAGCTAAATGACATAATAGCTAGTCACAAAGGTCAACCCGGGGCCTTGATACCTGTAATGCATCAAGCCCAAGATTTATTTGGCTATCTATCGCTGGAGGTTCAGAAAACTATTGCAGAAAAGCTGGATATACCCTTGGCTGATGTTTATGGGGTGGCCACTTTTTACTCTAAGTTTACCTTGAAGCCTAAGGGACGCTATCAAATTAATGTTTGCATGGGTACTGCTTGCTATGTAAAGGGCGCCCAGGCTCTACTAGACAAAATTTCTGAAACACTGCACCTTCAGGTAGGTGAAACAACTGCTGATGGGAGTTTCTCATTAGAGGCTACCCGTTGTATTGGAGCCTGTGGCCTGGCACCTGTTATGACTATCAATGAAGAAGTTTTCGGAGAAGTGAACACTGATGCAGTGGAGCAAATACTAAAAGAGTACATGGAAAAGGTTTGGAGGGATGAGCAAGATGATGAACGCAGCAACGCTGGATAACATAAAAGATCAAACCTTGGCCGCTGCCAATCTTTCTGATGAGCGCAAGGGCATGAGAGTAATGGTAGGAATGGCCACCTGTGGAATGGCCGCAGGGGCAAATCCAGTTTACAAGGCTTTTGCTGAAGAAATAGCTAAAAGGGGCTTGGCTAGAGTTACCTTGTCTCAAACAGGCTGTCTAGGAGTATGTAGACTAGAGCCTATGGTAGAGGTTTGTGCACCGGGTCAACCCAAGGTAACCTACATCAAAGTAACCCCAGATAAGGCAAAGCGTATTATTGCAGAGCATCTTGTAAACGGACATGTGGTAGAGGAATTCACTCTAGAGGTGGATTTAAAAAACCAGCAGCGCATTGCACTGAGAAACTGTGGTCGGATAAATCCAGAGTATATCGACGAATATATCGCCTTTGATGGATACAAGGCCTTGGCCAAGGCTGTTACCCAGATGAGCCAGCAGCAAGTAATCGATGAGATAAAGCGTTCGGGGCTTAGAGGGCGAGGCGGTGGAGGCTTTTCCACAGGCATGAAGTGGGAGTTTACCTATAAGGCCCAGGCTGATCAAAAATATGTCTGCTGTAATGCTGATGAGGGAGACCCAGGAGCCTTTATGGATAGAAGTGTGTTAGAAGGTGATCCCCATGCAGTGGTAGAAGCAATGGCTATCGCTGGCTACGCTGTAGGAGCTAATCAAGGATATATCTATGTGCGAGCCGAGTACCCTGTTGCTGTAAAGAGGCTGCAGCTAGCTATCGATCAAGCTAAGCAAGCAGGTCTATTAGGAAAAAATATATTTGGTACAGATTTTTGCTTTGAGCTGGAAATTCGCTTAGGGGCAGGGGCTTTTGTGTGCGGAGAAGAGACGGCGCTGCTTATTTCTATAGAAGGTAAACGGGGTGAGCCTCGACCCAGGCCTCCTTTCCCAGCAGTAAAGGGATTATGGGGCAAGCCAACTCTGCTTAATAACGTGGAGACCTTTGCCAATATCCCCCAGATATTACTAAATGGTGCAGACTGGTATGCGTCTATAGGCACTGAAGGCAGTAAAGGTACAAAGGTTTTTGCCTTAGGGGGCAAAATAGAAAATACAGGCTTGATTGAAATACCTATGGGTACTACACTGAGAGAAGTAATTTATGATATCGGTGGAGGTATTCCCGGGGGTAAAGAGTTTAAGGCAGCCCAAACCGGAGGTCCATCGGGAGGGTGTATTCCTGCCCAGCATATTGATACACCTATCGAATACGACACTCTTATTAAGCTTGGCTCCATGATGGGCTCAGGCGGCTTAATAGTTATGGATCAGGATACTTGTATGGTGGATGTGGCTAGATTTTTCTTAGAATTCACTGTGGAAGAGTCCTGTGGTAAATGTCCACCCTGTCGCATCGGCACCAAGCGCATGCTAGAAATTTTAGAGCGGATAACTAGTGATAAAGGGCAGCAAGGAGATATAGAAAAGCTGGAGGAGCTGGCTGTAACTATTAAAGCAGCATCTCTTTGTGGACTAGGTCAAACTGCCCCTAACCCGGTTTTAAGTACTCTCAGATACTATCGAGATGAGTATGAAGCTCACATTATAGACAGAAAATGTCCTGCAGGCGTATGTGTTGCCTTCTTAAAATATGTGGTAGTAGAAGAGAAGTGTAAAAAATGTGGCCTTTGTGCCCGGGCATGTCCCACTAGAGCAATTATTGGCAGACCCAAGGAAATTCATCGCATAGACAATGAGCTGTGTGTAAAATGTGGCTTATGTGTAACTAAGTGTCCAACAAAAGCCATCGAGAAGAAGCATCAACAGTAGAAGGAGGTAGGAACATGGAAAAAATATCATTAACTATCGATGGTCGCAGCGTTACTGTGCCAGAAAATTACACTGTACTGCAGGCCGCCAAGGAATTGAGTATAAATATTCCAACTCTATGCTATCTTAAAGAAACAAATGAGATTGGTGCATGTCGCATGTGCTTGGTAGAGGTAAAGGGGGCCCGTTCTCTGCAGGCATCCTGTGTATTGCCAGTTTCTCAGGGTATGGAAATTCAAACTAATACACCACTGCTGCGCAAGACTAGACGCACCCTGCTAGAGCTTATTCTGTCTAACCACAACCGGGAATGCACCATGTGTAGTCGCAATAAAAACTGTGAGCTACAGAGCTTGGCTGAAGAGCTGGGTATTCGAGAGCTTTCCTTTCAGGGAGAGTCACCCAAGCTCCAGATAGACTCATTATCCCTTTCCATAGTAAGAGATCCTGAGAAATGTATTCTATGCAGACGCTGTGTGGCTGCATGTCATCAGATACAGCAGGTGGGAGTAATCCAGGCTACCCATAGGGGCTTCCATACCATGATTGAACCAGCCTTTGGCTTGAGCTTGGACGAGGTGGCCTGCATTAAATGTGGCCAGTGTATTCAAGCCTGCCCGGTTGCTGCTTTGAAGGAAAAAGATGATACAGAAAAGGTTTGGCAAGCTCTGGGCAATCCAGAGCTACATGTGGTGGTGCAAACTGCCCCGGCAGTTAGGGTAGCAATAGGTGAAGAGTTTGGCATGGAATCGGGAGAAATTGTCACTGGGAAAATGGTTGCTGCTTTAAAGAGCCTAGGCTTTGCCAAGGTATTTGATACAAACTTTGCAGCAGACCTTACTATCATGGAGGAAGGACATGAGTTGCTCCATAGAATCAAGGACGGCGGTGTTTTGCCCTTAATTACCTCTTGTAGTCCTGGATGGGTTAAGTTTTTAGAGCACAATTATCCCCAGTATCTAGAAAATTTGTCTACCTGCAAATCTCCTCAGCAGATGATGGGAGCCATATTGAAGACCTACTATGCTAGGGTAGCTGAGGTGGATCCAGCTAAGATGTTTGTGGTTTCAGTTATGCCCTGTATAGCAAAAAAATTCGAGGCAGGTCGTCCGGAAATGAATAGCTCAGGCTATCAGGATGTGGACGCAGTACTTACCACCAGAGAGCTAGCTCAAATGATTAAGCAGGCTGGCTTAGAGTTTGCTAACCTGCCAGTAAGTGATTTTGATCATCCCCTGGGAGAGGCTACAGGTGCCGGTGTTATTTTTGGGGCAACTGGGGGAGTGATGGAAGCAGCTCTTAGAACAGTGGTAGAGGTGGTGACTGGCCAAGAGCAGGGAGAGATAGAATATGAATCTGTCAGAGGAATAGAAGGCATAAAAGAGGTGACTTTGCCTGTTGGTGAGCTTACGGTCAAAGCAGCAGTTGTCCACGGCATGGCAAACGCTCGTCAGCTCTTAGAACAGATGAAATCCGGCCAGGCCGAATACCACTTTGTGGAGGTAATGGCCTGTCCGGGAGGCTGTGTCAACGGTGGCGGTCAGCCAGTGCGCACTGCCAAGGAAAGACAGCAAAAGGACTATGGATTAGTCAGGGCTCAAGGCGTATATCAAGATGATCGCCAAAGCAAGCTACGGAAGTCCCACAAAAATGAAACGGTTCAAAAGCTTTATCGGGAATTTCTCCAATATCCAAACAGTGAAATTGCCCACAAGCTACTGCACACCCATTATGTGCCTAGAGAAAAGCATCTGACTGTGCGAGAAAAGGAATAAAGCTACTTTTTTACCTGAATTTTAGCCATGCTGATATTGCTGTAGCCTAAAATAGCTACTACTAATGGGGTCAACCAGCAAACGAAGGCATAGGGAGCATATGCTAAAACGTCAACTGCCAGGGCTGAATAAACAAAAGCTCCACTGCTGTTCCAGGGTATTAGGGGGGCGGTTAAAGTACCACCGCCTTCTAGTGCTCTGGATAAATTTTTAAGCTTGAGGCATAGTTTTTTATAGGCTGTTTTATACATCTGACCAGGAAGAATGACAGCTAGATACTGATTGGCACCAAAGATGTTGATTAAAATAGAAGTGAGCAAGGTGGTAGCTACTAGTTTACCTCTGGTCTTAACCATACCGGACATTCTCTTTACCAGTGAGCGAAGCATATTGCACTTATGCATGATGCCTCCAAAGGACAAGGCCATGATGGCTAGTGACACTACCGAGTACATACTAGCCATTCCACCCCTAGTTAAAAGCCCATCCATTTCATCCCAGCCGGTAGATATGGTAAAGCCATCATAAAGAATATGAAAAAACTGGCCTAAGCCATGACCTTGAACGAAAATTTGTACTAATCCCCCTAAAATTACGCCAGCTAATAAACTGGGAATGGCGGGAAGCCTTAGAAGAATTAAGGTGATGACAGCTAGCGGTGGAATAAATAGCCAAAGAGACAGGTTAAAGTTATCTCTTATAATCTCCTGATATTTAGATATATGCTCAGCACTGGCAATGCCATCGGTTAAGAAAAACCCTAAAATTGTGTACATAATCAGAGCAATGACAAAGCTGGGAATAGTGCTATAAAGCATATGCTTTATATGGGCATAAAGATCTACCCCTAGAACAGAAGGAGTAAGATTAGTTGAGTCTGACATGGGGGACAGCTTATCACCAAAAAAAGCTCCTGAAACTACAGCTCCTGCAATAGCTGGGGCGGGTATGCCTAAGCCGTGACCAAGACCGATAGCAGCTACGCCAATAGTGCCAACTGTGGTCCAGGAGCTGCCAGTTATCACCGACATAAAGCTGCACAGCAAGAGAATAGAAGGTAAAAACCAAGAAGGCAACAAAAAATTAAAGCCATAGTACATCAAAGCCGGGACAATACCACTGGCAATCCAAACGCCAATTAACATTCCGATAATAAGGAGGATAATAAGCGAAGAGATTGCCACCTTGATACTATCGGTAAAGCCAGCTTGAATAGTCTTCCATGAATAACCGTGCCAGAAGGCTGCCAGACCAGCGGCGGCAGCTCCCAAAAATAAGGCGATATGGGGCTCGGATTCATAAACGAAGACAGAAAGAGCAAGAGAAATAATCACTATGATGATTGGAATAGAGGACAGCAATGCCGAAGGCATAGGTGCCTTTTTTTATGTAGTCATAGAAATTCTCCTTTCTGTTTTTATACTTCCTTCTTCGTTAACTTCACTTAGTCTTTTATATTTTTTTAATAAAT
>CAYVRD010000003.1:22339-45343 GCA_964454195.1 uncultured Clostridia bacterium | reverse complement strand
AATTCATCACTGTCTTTCTTTGCACAACTGTTTAGTTTTCAAAGACCATTTTTCCTAGTGCCACTTGAATTTTCTAGCCTTTAAAAGGGGCAATCCGTCTCAAGCGACTTTTTTATAATATCATGCTTTAAGCCGTATGTCAAGTAGTTACATTTTGCCAGATTATAAAAAAAACAAGTAAAGAGCTGGGGTTAATTAAAAGCTCATCCCACAGCTCAAAACTATATATTCTTTTTTACTTGCTTACTTGTCCTACCTTATCTACTGAAATTGCACAGTCAGGACATACTATCTGACACATTTTACAGGCTATACACTTATCTGCTTCGTTGAGTCGAACTGCAGGGGTTCCATATATACCTAAGGCTTTGGACCATTCGATAATTTTGGTGGGACATTTTTCAATACACAAGCCACATCCTTTGCATAAGCCAGGAAACACGGACCATCTGCCTTTTATTCCTTCTTGGGTTAAAGCCTTATCCGTCATGGTCATGTTCAACTACCTCCTTATATCTTCTTACAAGACACCTCTAACTAACTCTGCTCCTTTTTCCAAAGCTTTAAAATTTAGCTCCCTGAGCTCAGGATCTTGTTCAAACTTGTAGCCTAGTTTGGCTTCTATAGAATGTTTAGCTTGCTCTATGCTTACTACTCCAGTAGCTCCGATAGCAGCTCCCATAATCACCACATTGAACACTCGGGGGTGCAGCTCTTCTTTTGATACCTCAATTGCGGGTATGGCTAAAACTTTTTTAGCGTTCTTAGGTAGGTCGTCTTGTATCCCTTCTATAGAAGCATCATATATAAAGGTTGTGGTTTCGTCCACATACTGTTGGGTTCTGCGCACTGCTCGGTCGCTAAGGGCAATTACAATATCTCCTGTTTTAAACTTGGGCGAGCCAATGTTGTTTTCATCAGAGATTTGCACAAAGGCGATAGACACACCGCCCCTTTGCTCCACACCGAAGTTAGGAATATATAAAGCTTCTTTCCCTTCTGCGTAAGCGGCATCTGTGATAATTCCAGCTACTGACTGGACTCCTTGTCCACCTTCTCCAGCTAAGGCTATCTTAGTAACTTTAGACATTTTTTAACCCTCCTTTTGCACTGTAGGAACTTTTAGTTCTCCCACTTTAAAGTATTCGGGCATAGTCTTCTCAATAAACGCCCAGGTTTTTTCAGCGTTTGTCCGCCAGTTAGTGGGACAACCAGCTAGAGCTTCTACAAAAGAAAAGCCTCTGCCTGCAACTTGATTTTCCATAGCATTTTTTATGAACTTTTTCATTTGCCGATAATTTGCTACTGTCCCTCTAGCTACATAGGCTCCCTCAGGTGCTATAGCTGCTACCATCTCCGGTCCTAAAGTAGGATTGCCTGTTTCCTCCACATCTCTGCCATAGGGTGATGTCTCTGTCTTCTGTCCAGGCAAGGTTGTTGGAGCCATCTGTCCACCAGTCATGCCATAGTTGGTGTTGTTGACTAGCAGGACAAACATTCTTTCATTTCTAGTGGCTGCATTGACTAGATGTTGTGAGCCTATTGCATATCCCCCACCGTCGCCCATATAAGCCACTCCTATTAATTCGGGAGTAGCTCTTTTTACTCCAGCTATCACTGGTGTTGTCCTGCCGTGATGAGTTTGAATGGTGTCTATGTTAAAAAAGTCCCATGCTAACAGAGAACAACCTATGTCACATCCGAATATAACTCTATCTTGAATCTCTAATTCGTCTATTACTTCTCCTAATGCTTTTAAAACCAGTCCATGGCCACAGCCGGGACAAAACTTATGGGGTTTTGTCTCTAAGCGCCAGGATTTAGGTATTACCGGTTGGACTGACATTTATATACCTCCCTTTAAACTAATAAGTTGTTATAAAAGTTTTTTTGTCTCTGCTACTACTTCATCCGCTGTAATACCAAGTCCAGGACGATAATATTTTTCTATAGGCGTAGTTGACCCATAGATTCCCTCCATTACTAATTTGGCAAACTGGCCCTCTGCCGATTCTACCACCAGCAGCTTTTTAACCCTGTCTGCTACTGCTCTCAGCTCTTTGTTTGGGAAGGGACGTAGGGTTATTGGTCGGAAGAAGCCTACCTTATGTCCTTCTTTGCGCAGGTGATTCATAGCGGTAGTACATGCTCTAGACACTATTCCGTGGGAAACTAGTACCACGTCTGCATCCTCACAGTTTTCCTCATGATATTCTATTAACTGGGGCGCGTTGTTTTCGTATTCGATTGACATTCCTCTTACTACTTCAAACAGCTCTTCCTCCGTGTTGTAGGTGTTGCGCAGGTGGTTTGGCTCCCGATCAACCCCTGGAGTTCCTGGTCCACCTACCAGGGGAACTGTTGGCTCTAGCTCAATGCCTCGGGTTTGGGGATCGTATATGGTTAAGGATTCTCTCATCTTTGCTTGGTAGCCATCTCCCAGTACAAAGGTCGGGTAGCGATATTTCCAAGCCACATTGAAGGATTTTATAGTGTAATCGTACAATTCTTGATGATTTGCAGTGGAATAGACTATCCGATATCCTTCTCCATTACCGCCAAAACAGGTCATGGTCACTTCCTGCTGAGAGTATATGACTGTGGCTGTGGATGGCCCTCCCCGCTGCTGAATTATAAAGACAGCTGGAATGCGCATCATTTCTGCCATTGATATAGGCTCTTGCATCAAGGTATTGCCTGGTCCTGCGGTGGCAGTAAAAGATTTTTTGCCCGACATAACTCCGCCTAAAGTAGTAAATCCTGCTGACAGCTCATCCTCTGTCTGCAAAAACTTTTTCCCATGTCGCGGCGCCAGTCTAGTCCAGTAATGCATTACCTCATTTTGTGGTGTAATTGGGTAGCCGTACATTATATCAACCCCGGATACGGCAGCGGCCCAAGCACATACTTCGTTGCCTGTCATAAAGACTTTTTTTTCTCCTTCTACTAATTGTTGTGCCATTTTTAATGCACCTCCTGTTATATTGTTGCTGTTTCTAGATTACCAAAATGCTTGGGGCATATATCTATCTATGGCCCAAACCTGGTTTCCTTCTACATCCACCTTGCCAATCGCTTCTGCCAGCTTTCTTTCTGCTGTTGTTGCTATGACTGGGATGTTTACTATTTTGGAAACAGCTGTTACAATTTTTGCTCCCTCTTGTATAAATTCTACATTTGTCTCATCTCCCAAATGAGAGTTGTTAATTAGCCCGTCAATTGTTCCTAGCTCTCCAATGTATTCAATTATATCTTGCTGGTTCATGGTCATAGGGCGCCCAGTGTTAATCACCAAGTATATCTTTAGGTCAGGATTATCCGCTGCTCCCTCAACGATATTGAGGGTTTTGGCACCTTCTACTCCATAGCCAATGTCGAGGATAATATCTCCTGGCCGCCTTAATACCCATCGCAATTGAGGTTTTATAATGCTTCCGGCTTCCCCGAGGCCCACGGTTTCACTAGTTTCCCAAGCTACCACATTTATGCCCATTTCTTCTAGTTTTTTTATTAAAGGGCGCAAGGTATAGCATGGCTCAACAATATCAAGGTCGGCAATTGTCACTTCTCTATTTTGCCTGACTAGCTGAATAGCTCTATTTACAGCTACCTCACTTTTGCCGCTGGCATATTCTCCTATGTAGGCTTCAATAATTGGACTCAAAGCATCACCTCAACTGCTTTTTTTTAGTATTCCAAGGGATTCTATTTTTATGACAGCAAAAACCCGCAAAAAAAAATACCTGCTCTAGCTAAAAGCTAAATTCAGGTATTTAGTGCAGTATTGTAGTAGCACTCTTTAAACAAATAGATATTGGAGAATCATTAATAGAATTATTCCAGGCACCCCTAAAAATCCCGCCACTAAAACAGTTACTAAGTTTATCGCAATTGTAATTCCAATATATCCACCAATAAAATTAAGCACTAGGAGTAAAACAAGTCCTATTATAGAGTTGTACAAAAGCTTTACAACTAATTTTATAGGCTTTAACAATACCTTTCCAATTATCCAGATTAAAAATACACCTAGTAGCACTGCAAAAAAAATGTTGATATCGAACATCATCTTCGTTAACTCACCTCACTTTTGGTAGCCTGGTCCTGCCTGTTTCTAACCTGCTCTAACAGGTACATATATTTTAACTCAGCAGCATTCATCTGATGAATAGCATAGTCTACCACATCCGGTTCAATAGCATCTTGAAAGAACAACTTGGAGTATTCCCACTCCAGCTTTGCCATAGCAACTTGTTCAGCCAGCTCGTCCTTTTGCTCTATAATGAAAAAGCTCCTATATAGATCTTCTATCCAGCTTCTAATGGATTTCACTGAAATCCCCTCCTTAGGCTATTCCATATATCTATATGAGCCAACCTAAAGAATATGAGTATTTGGATAAAAAAAAAGCAGCTTGTGCTGCTGGGTTTAAAAACTGTATTGGGTCAAAAATGTTTACTAGAGCTCCCTCCTGCCCTCAATGGCTCTCCAAAGAGTTACCTGGTCCACAAACTCCAGGTCACCGCCTACCGGTAATCCATGAGCAATCCTAGTCACTTTTATTCCCAGTGGCTTGATAAGCTTAGCTAGGTACATAGCTGTTGCTTCCCCCTCAATTGTAGGGTTGGTAGCCATCAAAACCTCTTTAATATCTGGTACTATTTGCAGATGAGCCAGTAGCTCCTTGATTTTTAGCTGGTCAGGGCCAACGCCATCAATTGGCGATATGGAACCCTGCAACACATGGTAACGCCCCTTGTATTCCCCGGATTTTTCTATGGCAACCACATCCCTCGGCTCTTCGACGACGCAGATTATAGTGTTATCTCTTTTAGGGGCAGAGCAGACTGGGCAAGGGTCTATGTCAGTCATGTTGCAGCATATAGAACAATATTTGATTTTGTTTTTTGCGTCCAAAATAGCCTGGGCTAGCTGTTGAGCCTCGCTACTTGAGCGTTCAAGGATATAAAATGCTAATCTTTGGGCTGATTTGGGCCCTATGCCTGGCAACTTACTCAGCTGATCGATTAGCTTTGCCATTGAATCAGGATAAACGTGCATAAGGCTTAAAATAGTCCTGGAATTTTCATTCCACCAGTAATTTTACTCATTTCTCCAGCAGACATCTCTTGAGATTTTCTCAAGGACTCATTCACTGCTGCTAATACTAAGTCCTGTAGCATTTCTACATCATCAGGATCTACTGCTTCAGGCTTTATGGTTATTGATACTATTTCTTGCTTCCCGTTGGCCACCACAGACACCATGCCTCCACCAGCAGAAGCCTCAACTGTCTTGTTTGCTAACTCCTCCTGCATTTTGGCCATATCTGCCTGCATTTTTTGTACTTGTTTCATCATTTTTGCCATATTACCCATTCCCATTTTTTCATCCTCCTAATAGCATATTTATTCTTTTATTTTGATAACATCCTTGCCAAAAATTTTTATCGCTTTATTCACATCCTCAGTAAAGCCATCTCCTACATCTGCCCCTTGCGATTTTAGTTTGCATACTACTTTTACTTGACTTTGAAACACCTGCCCTACTGCCTGCTGAATAAGCTGTTTATTTTCCCCTTGCTCCAGTTTCTCGCAGTGAAAGCTATATCCCTCATTAAACACTAAAACCAGGGTGTTTCCCTCTACCACAGCAGGCTCAGCTTCTAACAAAAAGGCATGGGTTGCCACATTTGCTTTTTTTACAATACGCAATACCTCTTTCCATTTTTCCTTAATGTCTCTAATTTGAAGTCCGCTTTTAACACCCTCTGGAATGGAACGCTCTATTATTGGTTCAGCCTTTGAATCTACTATTGGTTCAGCCTTTGAATCTACATTATTTGCATTACCTGCATTACCTGCGACAGTTGCTGCTGCCGGTTGGGCTAACTGCTTTTCTAGCTGCTTGATTCTATTGTGAAGTGACTCAATAGACACTCCACCTAGTCCCCGGCAAAGCTTTATGGCATTGACCTCAACTAGAATCTTGGGACTGCTACTCCATTTAAGCTCTCTCTCCAGTGTTGCCAAAACCTCTATTGCCTGAAACAGGTCCTCTAAGGAAAACTTGTCTTTCTGTTGATGCAATAGCTCCTGGAGCTCAGGAAAGGTAGTCACCAGTTGGCCTGTATCTCCATTTTTTAATAGCATCAAGTTGCGAAAGTGCTCCAAAAGCCCCCAGACAAACTGACCTAAGTCTTTGCCTGTATCCGCAATCAGGTTAATCATCTCTAAGCATTTGCCGCTATCCCTATTGGCAATAGCATCAGCAAATTCTAATAGAACCTGATCTTTAACCGAGCCAATTACCATGGTCACCTTTTCCAGAGTAATCTTTCCATCGCCGAAGGTAATCGCCTGGTCTAGTAGGCTGAGTGCATCCCTCATGCCTCCGTCGGCAAAGCGAGCAATAGTATACAGCGCTTCTTCTTCTATTGGAATTTGGTTCTCTTCACAGATGCTTCTTAAGTGCTCTAGGATTATTTTTGTAGTTAACCGGTGAAAATCAAAGCGTTGACATCGGGATAAAATAGTCAAGGGAACCTTATGGGGCTCCGTAGTAGCTAAAATGAAAACCACATGCTTAGGTGGTTCCTCCAATGTCTTCAATAGTGCATTAAAGGCCTCTGTTGTTAGCATATGCACTTCATCAATAATGTACACTTTAAACTTAGCTTCTGCAGGTGCCAGCTTTACCTTTTCCTTTAGATCTCTTATTTCGTCTATTCCCCGATTTGATGCTCCATCAATCTCTATTATATCATAGGATAGATTGTCATTGACAGACTTACAAAGCTCACAGCTATTACACGGCTCTCCTCCTTGACCTTGAAGACAGTTTATCGCCTTAGCTAGCACTTTGGCAGTACTAGTTTTGCCTGTTCCTCTGGGACCACAAAAAAGATAGGCGTGGGCTACCCTTTCACCAATAACCGCATTTATCAAAGTATGGCTAATATGGGTTTGTCCCATGATTTCCCGAAACTGCTTTGGACGAAAGGCCCGATAGAGGGCAACATAGGCCACATTATTCACCTCTCTTTTTTTTATCATTTTATGGGTTCGCCATTATCTTTTATTTTCCTGTTTTAATCTGAACAAAGGTGTTCGGTTTTTTATACAAAAAAAGATGGTATCTCTACCATCTATCTAGCTATTCTTAATTATTATGGCCGTGCACCCACTGTCGAATTAATCTTCCAAGCGTTACCTAGGTAGTTGGCTCGGACCAGGCTACCCAACGGCACACGAGATTTATCACTTACCGCTGCTTCCTTCCGGACCTGACGGGGTTCATGATGTCTCGTTGCGTTAGACCCAATCGTCTACACCACTTGCCTAAGCCAGACCTCACAAGAATTAACCCTCGAGATGGGAATTCAACCTTGCTATAGCGGATTGCAAGTGCAGGGCACCGCTACCTCCCCGTCTAGCACGACCAAATAATATTATACATTACTGCTCTGTTAAAAGCAAATCATATCTTTTTCCATTTTGTTTTAAACAAATATCATTATGCCGATTAAGAGGAGTAAGCTGAGTATGGCAAAAAAATCTGTCTTTGAAAAATTAAATTTATAATTAAATATGTCTTCCTTTTCTACCTTTTTTATATGCTCTTCAAGCTGATCTAGCCTGGCAAAGGAGTTTACAATAAAATCTACTATCACCAGACTAATCCCTCTCAATCTGCTTTTAGAGAGACTTTTTCTATGGCCGGCCAAGTGACTTAAGCTTTCGAAAAAGGTTCTCTTAGCTTCTGGAGCCAATTCCTTTAGCTCATTGATCACACATAATATAGCCTTTAGGAAATCTGTGACTGGCAATCCAATGCTTTTAAGGGGAGCTAGCAGCTTATCAAACAATCCCAGCACCTGTTCCACTTTGGTAGAATTAAAGTACAAAATTCCTGCGTACCATATAATAAATAGCTGGAAAAGTCTAAGGGAAACATCTGCCAAAGAGCCTTGAAATGCAACTAAGCTGTTGCCGGTTAGCCTGGATATGGCCACTGCCATAAATATGCCCATGGCATAGGGAAAAATAATTATAACCACGTAAGCAGCAATATTTTTAATAAGAACCTTTAGCTGAATGCGAGCCATAAAGGTTGCTACCGCCAGATAGCTTAGCAGTAAAAAATAATTGAAGTAGCCCTCCATCAAAAAAGGCACTATCCCCAGCACCAACACCATTAACAGCTTGATACCACTATCCATTTGGCAATATTCCTTTTTTCTTTATTTCTTCTATTGTCAATTCTGCTATAGTACCTGTGATAAAGCCGGTTATCAGTGCAGAAAGCAACAGCAAAGGCAGATAGTAAAAAATAACGGCCTGACCTAAAATTAGAGCTGCCACTGCAATTTGGGTAGTATTGTGCACAACTGCCCCAGCAATACTGATTCCTTTTATGCTAAAGGTATTGGAAAATTTTTTATACAATATGCTCATAACAATAGCGCTTAGTAGGCCGCCACTCATGCTAAAGGTCAGCATCAAAACTCCTCTTGTCAGTATAGCCACCACCAGAGAGCGTATAGCTACCACAAGCAAAACATCCTTAAAGCTTAAGAATACTATTGCTAGTATGGTAATAATGTTTGCCAACCCCAGCTTCACCCCAGGCACAGGAATCGGCATGGGAATAAGCAACTCCAGTAGAGAAATTAAAATGGCATTGGTAACTAAGATAATTATTATTCCATATTTTTTGTATTTACTCATAGGAGTATCGTTCCTTTACATCGTTTAGTTACATCATTTATATAGATACTACAGTTTTTGCCGGTAGACAGACTGCAATATGTCCCTCTTTCGTCAACCACCCTGCCTTAACACAAATCTGATCAGGGCATTGGGAATCTAAAAACCTGATTTTTCCTGGTTGGGCCTCGATAGTTACCGCTATACTGCCCTCGTCAAACCTATAGTACTGGGTCTCTTTTATGGAGTTTAGGTCTAATACTGCTACCCTTTTCCCATCTCTCTCAATCTTGGCCAGCAGCGGGCTGTTTTCAGCTCTTCCTAACCTTTTGAGCAGGTCATTGCTCCAGGTAAATAAAAACAGCGTTCCGGCAGCTAAACCAGTTATTAGCAGTAGCAGAAAGTCTCCCCTCTTCATTTTTTTCATGGCACCAATTCCTCCCTAGCTTAATTAGGCGGGTCAATTATCCTTTGGAGCATTCCATCTGTTGCTCTTATTGTACCATCTGGCATCACCCAAAGGGCTTCCACTCCCTCAATACTGTCAGCCAGTGCCCTTCCCTTCTCATAGGGAAGAAGAAATAGTCCCGTGGATATGAGGTCGGCCACATCGGCTCTATCGGTCATAACTGTTACACCTCGATGATAATTGCCTGGCATTAGTGTATTTGGATCTATTATGTGATGGACTCGCAACCCCTCAATATAGGCAAATCTTTGATAGTCTCCACCCGTGTCTAAAGAATCATCTCTTAAAGCTATTCTTCGCAAAATCCCCTCTTCATTTAGGGTGTAGGGTTTATCCGGGTTTTGAACTGCCACTGTCCAGTGATCCCTATCAGCTCTAAGAGGCTTACCTAAGGCCTTCCAATTGCCTCCCGAGATAATAACTCCCGAAGTAAAGCCCATAGCAAAAACTTCATTGCCCACAACCTCAGCGGCAAAGCCTTTCCCTATGGCACCCACATCTAGGCTCATATTTTCATGGGCTAAAAAGACTGTCCTTGCTTCTTTGTCTACAATAACGTTGTCAATGTTTATATGCTCAGCAGCAGCAGCTAGCTCTTCTTTAGAAGGAAGGGTCACTTGCTCAGGGTTTGTCATTGCCTGCTTAATTTTTTCATCCCAAATGTCTAATAGGCTCCCAACAGCAATGTTTACTTTTCCATCAGTGAGCCCATGCCACTCCCTAGATAAAAGTATTAAATCTATTATCTCCTGTTCTACTTGAACAGGTTTTTTTCCCGCATTATCGTTGATAGTCTTAATATTATTGATGCCTTCGTAATCATTGTACTTATCAAATAGCCTATGAAAATGTTCGAATCGCCGGTGAATATACTCTAAATAATCTAAAAAATCTTCCTCTGTCTCAGTGTAACCTATAACTTGAACTACTGTATCAAAGGTCCCTAAAAAGTTTGCGTTATATCTTTGAGGATTCTGGGCTGTTTTCTCTGCCGGAGAGCTGCACGCTGTTAAAAAAATTAGCGTACTAATTAATACCAATGCAACTAGATTTCTTTTCAAAGCTTATACACCTCTTGGTATAATTTTGTAAGAAGTGGCACAGTTTCGTAAAAACCGTGCCACTAATGATTTTTAGTATATTCCTCTGTTTAAGCCATCCATGATAGCAGAAAATACCTTGTTGGCTCTAACGGTAGCACCAGTAAAGCCGTCTATATCCTCTATAAAGTTGCCTGGGTTGTGCAGGTCATAGATTGCCTCAAGAGGCTTGTCCACCAAGTAGGCAGCTATTTGTTCAAACTGTACCCGCACCGGATATAGCTGATCTCCCTCTTGTAGCTTGCGATAATCTACACCACCGTAAAATAGCCATCTATAGTTTAACCTGGTTATTACATTGTCTTTTAGGTTAAATTCAACGCTTACTTGCTGAATGCCACTATCGCCAAAGGCGCCTCTGTATCTTCCATCAGCATGACTGCCAACTCTCATGTTTATTGGATTGCTACGGGGATCATATATTCCCCTGTTTAGACCATCCATAATGGCAGAGAATACCTTGTTGGCCCTAACAGTAGCCCCGGTAAAGCCGTCAATATCATCAATGAAAGCACCAGGGTTATGCAGATCAAAAATAGCCACAAGAGGCTTGCCCTCTAGGTGTTTAGCAATTTGCTGATGCTGCTTTAAGATAGGATACCTTTCGTCTCCTTCTTTTAGAGCGCGGTAATCAACACCAGAGTAGAATAGATGTCTAAAGCTTACATCGTGGATTATATTATCCTTTAGATGGAATTGCACACTGACCTGCTGATAACCACTGTCACCAAAAGTTCCTCTGTATCTGCCATTGTCGTATTCCCCAATAGTCTTGATTAGCTCATTGCCCCGTGGGTCATAAATACCTCTGTTAAGGCCGTCGATGATGGCTGAAGAGATCTTGGTGCCTCTAATAGTAGCACCAGTAAAGCCGTCTATATCGTCTACAAAGGCAGCAGTATTGGCAAACACATTGTTTGGTGCTTTAACTATGCTGATATGCTTGCCTTCTAGAAACTGACGAATTTGCTCGTGCTGTTTTACTACTGGATACAAAGGATCATCCTGCTGCATTTTGCGGTAATCATTGCCGCTGTAGAATAGATGCCTCCACGTTACATCATGTATTATATCATTTCTTAAGTGAAACTGAATAGATATTTGTTGCACACCGCTATCCTGGAAAATGCCTCGATATCTACCATCGGCATATTGGGATTTGGCTGCTACAGCCTTGCTTATTTCTACTCGTCTAAGCTGGTCATTCCACTTGATGTCTACTCCTAGCAGCTGACAAGCAGCTCGCAAAGCTACATATGTAGTACCATTATGCACTACTGATGGGACCTTGCCCTCTTGCAAGTCTACTCCCAGCAAGCCCCCTACTAGCTGTAGTGGCACATAGGTGGTACCACTGCGATTAATAAACGGATTTTTTGTATCCTTAAACTCAACCCCATTTACAAGAATAGGGTAGTCTGCCATTCTAAACGCCGGCCCAGCTGCTGGCTTAGCTATGGCAGTAGATGACATCAGCAGGCCCAAAATAAGCGCTGCTACGATAATAGGCCTCATTTTCTTCAAAAAATCCACCTCCGTTAATATGAGTTATTTTAGGTAGCTTATGTAGTATTTTTACTATCTGCCTTATGCTATAGACATCCCCCTCCCTATTAGTAAAAGCTGCAGATTTTAATAGATACTCATTATCAGTTTCTATTGATTCTTATTCAATATTAACTTATATTTGCTATTTTTTCAACGATTAATTTTAATTTTCAATTGGTTTTTTGTATCATTTAGTGTTAGTTTTTTAAACAGCAAAAAACCCAGTCTACATATAATGCAAACTAGGTTATAGGACATTTTTTTAGGTTATCATCAGGATAATAAATATGGCGGAGAGAGAGGGATTTGAACCCTCGAGACAGGTTACCCCGCCTACTCGCTTTCCAGGCGAGCGCCTTCAACCACTCAGCCATCTCTCCATTGGTTTACTTAACAACTCTGTTAAATTAGCTCCGACAATTTAATATTATAATTCAATTAAGGCTCCATGTCAACAAAAAACATATCATATAATCCTACCATCTATTGTAAATACAATAATAATATTGACTTAATCTATTCTTAACAATAGTGTATTATTATTAAATTGCAAAAGCGCCCTTACTCCCCTCATATAGATATGAAAATCCTTCTGAAAAGAATTCAGGGGGATTTTCTACTTTTGTTTAGCATGTTGCCGATAAAAGTGGTGTACTGGTCCAATGCCCCGGCCTAAGGTAAATCCTTCTTGAATTGCACCGGTTAAGTATTTTTTAGCCTCAGCTACCGCCTGAATCACTTCTAGGCCATTAGCCAAGAAGGCTGCAATAGCCGCCGATAGAGTGCAGCCTGTGCCATGGGTATTTTTTTTATCAATTCGGCTGCCCCCAAGCTTAGTTAGCTTGTCTCCATTGTAAAAAACGTCAACCGGGTCTCCCTCCAGGTGACCTCCTTTTATTAAGACATTTTTTGCACCTAGCTTAAATATGTCTATTGCGGCCCACTCCATATCTTCCACCCTTGTGATCGCTCTGTTTAAAATAACTTCTGCCTCAGGCAAGTTGGGCGTGATTACTGTAGCCAAAGGCAATAGTTCTTTGATTAGTGTTTCCTTAGCTTCCGGTTGGAGCAAGTGGTGACCGCTTTTAGCTACCATTACCGGATCTACCACAATATTTTCCCCTTGCCATTCTTTTAAAGATTGGGCAATCTGAACTATGATGCTACTGTTAGCAACCATACCTATTTTTACTGCATGGACTGGTATATCACTAAAAACAGCGTCTATTTGCGCCTTGATAATATCTTGATCTAGCTCCACCACCTTAGAAACCCCCAAGGTGTTTTGAGCCGTAACTGCCGTTATTACACTCATTCCATAGGTTCCTAGCGCAGAGAAGGTTTTTATGTCCGCTTGTATTCCTGCCCCGCCTCCCGAGTCGGAGCCTGCAATAGTCAGAGTGTGTTTCATTTTTCTCTCCCCCCTTTTAGCCCTTAAAATTATCCTTCTGCAATTAGTTGGGTCAGCCTTTTTATTACTATTTCAAAGCTGTCCAAGTAGGTCACTTCTTTGCCCTGCTCCTTGCAGTACTCATATAATCTGCCTTTGGCAAAAATATGATCTGCCTCTTGAGAAGCACATAGATCCGAATATCCATCTCCTAGGTAAATCCTTCTCTGCCCAGGCTCTGTTAGTTTGGCCATCAAGTTTTTCTTGCAAACGCCACAGAGACCACAATCCTTATTGTGATAAGGCACCTCTACTGTTAAGTGGGGCTTTAGACGCAAGGTGTTGGCAAAAAAGGGTACTGTTACTTCCTCTCTGTCCAATATTTTTCTAATATTGTAGTCGTAGCCATCACTGAGAATATAGGCTTGGATTCCTTTGGCATGGCAAAAGTCTATCAGCTCTTTAAAGTAAGGATCTACTGAGATGCTTTGAATCAGCTTGTCAAAGTCCTCTGGCTCAGTTGTCTTGAAAAGCTTAAAGGTTTCAATTGCACAGTCTAAGGTGGAAAGCTTTTTCTCTTCCCATAGTCTGTTTATTTCTTCCCAGCCCTCTGCTGCAAAATTGCGCACCAGTGCCTCGCATACATCCTCTTTGGTAATAGTTCCATCAAAATCAATAAATACTACCCAGCCTGCATCTGCCATAGTGTTTTCAGCTCCCTTGCCGCTTGTTCCGGGTTTTCTTGAGATAAAATTGCAGATATCAGCGAGACCCCCGCTGCCCCTGATTGTTTAACCTCAAGCAAGTTAGTCTTATTTATTCCACCAATTGCCACTACAGGAAGGCTAACGCAATCCACTATCTTAGCCAAGGATTCTAGGCCAATAGCCTCTCCCGCATCCTGCTTGCTGCCGGTAGGAAAAACTGCACCTGCTCCTAAGTAATCTGCTCCTAGCTGCTGTCCAAGAACTGCTTGCTCAGTATTAGCTACCGAATACCCCAATATTTTGTCTCTACCCAGTAGTTGGCGGGCTACATTTAAGGGAAGGTCATCCTGCCCAATATGTACTCCATCCGCATCGATAGCTAAGGCTATGTCTAATCTATCGTTCACAATCAAGGGGACTTGGTACTTGTTGGCCAACTCCTTCATTTTTAGCCCAATTTGAAAGAATTCACGGGAGCTCCCATCCTTTTCCCTCAGCTGAAGTAGCGTAACCCCTCCCCGCAGTGCCCCTTCCACCGATTCCCAGAAATCCTTTTTCCCTACTAAAACTGGATCTGAAATTAAGTACAAGCTGTAATCTAGTAGCAATTTACCCTACCCCTTTTCATGATAGTATCTTGGTCAAGGGAATATATTTGATCCATCAGATTTGCCCTAAAGGTGCCGGGCAATTGGCCCCCTGGGCTCTCGGCAGCTAGCTCTCCCGCCAGTGCCATCATTAAATGGGCTGCACAGGTTGCGGTAAACCAGTCTTCATTGGCTCCACACAGGGCGGTGGTCAAGGCTCCTACCATACAGCCTGCTCCCGTTATCCTGGTCAGCATCTTTGTTCCGTTGCTAATTGTACATACCCTTTCACCATCGGTTACAATATCTACTTCTCCAGTTGCCACCACAATCCGGTTACCCTTTTTGGCCAGCTCTAGACAAACTTGAATCCCATCTCCTCCCTCATCGATGGAGTCAACACCTCTCACTTTGTTTTCAACACCTAATAAGGACTTTATCTCTCCCAAATTTCCTTTCACAATTGTAACAGGCCCTTGGCTCAACAGCTTGTTAACAAAATTCATTTTTCTAGGAATAGCGCCACATCCCACCGGATCTAAAACTACAGGGATATTGTTAATGGCAGCACCTTTTAGAGCTTGAAGCATAGCCTGCTCCTGCTCCTTAGTCAGGGTCCCTATATTCAGGTAGACCCCATTGGCTAACTGACTAAAGCCATAGGTTTCTTCCTCAGCCTCACACATGGCCGGGGAGGCACCTGCTGCTAATAGGATATTTGCACAATCATTAATAGTAACATAGTTGGTAATTGCATGTACTAAAGGAGTCTTCTCTCGGACAGCGTAAATGTTAGTTATTAACTGCTCAAGCATCTTATCCATCCTTCCTTTTTTAAAGTTTATTTTGGAATTTAAGAAAAAAGAAAACCTCCACACTGGTGAAGGTTTTGCTAACATGGACTAATCCTCTAGCTCCCTCCGGTGGCATTACCCACATCAGGTTATAGGGTTGACAAACTCCAGTTTGTCTCTCAGCCTTTTGGCACCCCTGCTAAGTTATATAATTTAATTAAATATTATCATTAGTCACTATTGCTTGTCAATTTATCTGCTTTTAGATATTTTATAGCTATTTCTTGACACCCATTAGGTTTTTTTGAGCCAAAATGTTTGAGTCGTAAGTATAGGTAAGCTGCCTTTTCTCTCGACCCCTCTTCAGAGCTAATTGAATAAGATCATTTAGCAATTGCTTAAATGGCTTTCCCGACGCTTCCCATAGGTAAAAGGATAGGGAGCCGGGAATAGTGTTTATCTCATTGACGTATATTTTATCCTCAGCCTTATCTATCAAAAAGTCTACCCTGGCTACCCCGCTACAGCCTAAGGTAATAAAGGTCTCCTTGGCCAGCTTTTGGATAGTCTCCGCCGTCTCATCCGATAGCTCAGCAGGCAGCTTGCGCAGGGTGCCACTCATCCCCTTACTTCCGCCGCCCTTTTGCATATATTTATCCTGATAGCTCAATATTTCTGAGCTGCTAATTGGCTCCTCGCACACCGAGGCCTCTACACCCTCATAGTCTCCTAAGACCGAGCAGTTTATTTCCTTTAGCGCTTTCACCGCTCGCTCCACAATGATTCTATTGGAAAAATTGCTGGCCAGGTTAATAGCTTCGTCTAGCTCCTCCCGGTCCTCAGCCATTTGAATACCTACACTAGAGCCCGAGTTGGCTGGCTTAACTATAACCGGATAACCCAGCTTGCCTTCAATCTCCTCCACCACCGTGGCACCTGCTGTCATCCATTTTTGAGTGTAGAACCATACGTACTCCACGATGGGCATCTCTGCTTCCTTTAATAGGCGTTTCATTGTTATTTTATCCATCCCCAAGGCTGAGCCGTGCACATCAGAGCCCACATAGGGCAGGTCCAGCAGCTCAAAATAGCCCTGGATAGTACCATCCTCTACGTTAGTGCCATGAACTATAGGAAAGGCCACATCAATTGTATCTATTATTTTCTTGCCCCCAAATAGTCCGCTTTGCTGCTTTACCAAAGATTTCTGGAAGCCATCGTTGAAAATCAGTATTTGGTCACACTTGCTAAGAAGCTGTTTAATATCCTTGTAGTTATCTATCTCTAGCAAGGGCTGGCCAGTGTACATAATTCCTTCCTTGGTAATATACACTGGCACCGGCCAATACTTTTCTTTATCCATAGCATGGATAGCCTGTAATGCTGAGATAACAGATACCTCATGCTCCACCGATTTGCCTCCAAAAAAAACCCCTATCTTGATTTTCATATCGGTCCTCCCGTTGTCTTACTCGTTGTATGTATCTGGCAAGTCATTTTCTAGCAATACTACGCTGCCAGGAACTACCACCTTGCGCATGTGGGTTAAGGCCTCATTTAGGTTTTTAGCTAAATAAATATTCTCCTGAGGGTACTGCATTTCTTTTAAGCCATCTTGAATAGGAATAGTTCTCTTGGGTCCTACCAGAATAACATGATCACAGACCTCTGCAGCATATTTTCCAAATTGCTTGTTGTACTCATACTCCTTCTCTCCCAATTCAATCATACCTGGTGTCACTAGTATTTTCTTAGTTCCCTCCATTTGCCCCAATACCTCTAAGGCCATTTTGGACCCTACCGGATTAGAGTTGAAGGAATCATCTATTATTGTTATGTTTTCCGGTGTTTTTTTCAGCTCTAGTCGGTGGGGTACTGGCTTGATTTTTCGCACACCTCTGCCAATAGTCTCCAAATCCATGCCCAGCTCGGAGCCCACTCCAGTGGCGGCCAAAATGTTATAAATATTATGGGCGCCTAAGAGCTTAGTTTGAAACTCTGCCCTGCTGCCATCGTATTTGCATACTGTGAAAACAGTTCCTTTTGCAGTTAGTTTAATGTCCTCTGCCCAGTAGTGCAAGCCTTCCGAGTTGATACCGTAATAAAACACTTTTTTGGCCCTTGGAGGCTTTACTAAATTTGGCAGATTGCGAATGTTCTCATCATCCAAATTCATGAAGGCTAACCCGTCTTCGGGCAAGGATTGGATCAGTTCATACTTGGTGCGACTAACCGTCTCCAAGGTCTTAAAGGTATCTAAGTGCTGCTCACCTATGGAGGTTAGGATGCCAATCTTTGGGGAAACCAAGTCACATATTTCCTTGATATCTCCACTTTTTTTTGCACCCATCTCTGCAATAAATATCTCATCTATAGGCTTAAGCATGGTACGAATCGTTTTTGTTACACCCATAGGGGTGTTGTAGCTTTCCGGTGTCATCAGCACGGTAAACTTCTCTGTCAACACCGTGTGCACAAAGTGTTTAGTGCTGGTTTTGCCAAAGCTGCCGGTAATACCCAAAATTTTCAAATTGGGCATACTAGCAAGGCGTTTTTTAGCATCGTTATAGTACCAATTGTTAATCCGCTTTTCTATAGGAAGATTAATACTATTTACCAGCAATACAAAGCCATGGGCAAAAAAACTAATTGCCATCAGTACTAGCATTACGCCCAAGGTATATGCCCATTCACTTGCAGCCCTCTCATAGTCTATTAGGAAGATAATCAGTGCCATTACTGCTACTGCCGTGCCAAATAAACGCTTAACTCGGTCAGTTATCACCAGCTTTTTCTTTTCCTTGCTCTTATCTCTAAAATAAAATAGCAGTCCATAGCAGATTGCCCAAATTGCTAAAGCAACAAGTAGGTTTTTGCTGAAATAAAGGTAAACAATAGCAAGAGCAGGTATCAGGTTCCCTATGCCATATACCTTTCCAGTGTTTTCTTTTATCCATTTATAGTATCGGCTATTGACATATGAATTTTGCTGCAGCATGTGAAATGCTTTTCTAAATTGCCAAAATACATAAAAAAGGTAAGCTACTATCGCAACTAACAACATCATAATCAGACTCACTGATTTTTTCCCCCCATTTCATTTTTTAAAAAACTACTGGCAACTATTAAAAAGTCATTTAGCTTATCTAAATAGGCAAAGTGTCCCGCATCTTTAAATACCACCAATCCTGCATCGGGGATAAGCTGCTCCATTAGCTTTCCATCCTCAACAGGGGTTGCCGTATCCTTTTCTCCCCATATCAAAAGAGTAGGAACATTAATCTGGGGCAATAAGTGGCGCAGGTCTTCATTTACCACCTTTACAAGGGTCTCTCTCATTATTCCTGAGACCTGCTGATAGTCGGCAGATCCCAGCTGCTTTTTTAGCTTTTCCAACAGCTCTTCCTTATAATTATTAATAAGAGGTAAAGCTAAGATATTTTTCGCTGCTTTATAGGTGTAAACCTTGATGTAGTACATGAGTGGTCGCTTAGGCTTTATGCCAGCACTATCTACTAAAATAATCTTGTGAAATTTTTTCTGAGGAGCTAGCCAAATGATAACTCGACCGCCAAAGGAATGGCCTATTACTATAGGTCGCTCCATTCCCATTTGGGTCATAAATCCATCTATTGCCTGGGCATACTCTTTTACCGTCCAGGCTTGAGGAGGCTCAGGACTGTCTCCAAATCCAGGGAAATCAATGGAGGTGACCCGAAAATAATTTTCAAAGTATTTGTGCACCGGTTCAAAGCTCTTTATAGAGCCTCCCCAGCCATGCAAAATCAATAGGTCTCTTCCAGCACCTGTAGTTTTATAGTTAATTTTTATCCCATTTACATCCTGATACAAGGCAATCCCTACTTTATGAAATATTTTACAAGTCCATTTACTATTATACTATACAATAACTTTTTTTCTAATGCAATTTATTACCTACAGCCTACAGCCCAAAGCTATCTCTAGTAGTATATTTGGCTTGGGGTTTTTTAATACCATTTACCCTAAAGCACTGAAAAATAAAAGTAGAGCCAGGAAAGTGCTTACCCTTTGGCTCTACCTAATTAAACGCAATAGCTATCTTTTAGCAAGTGAAACGTACTCTCGCTTAGGTGCAATATTTTTATATGCAGGGCGAATGATCTTGCCTCCACTAACCAGCTCCTCCACCCGATGGGCAGCCCATCCCGAGATTCGGGCCATGGCAAATATGGGTGTGTAAAGCTCCATGGGGATGTTTAGCATGCGATAGACAAAGCCTGAATAAAAGTCTACGTTGGCAATAATTTTTTTGACATCCTTTTTAACATTACAAAATACCTCTGGAGCAATTTTTTCTATCTGGGCATAGAGGTTATATTCTTCTTCCATGCCCTTTTCCTTTGCCAGCTCTTTAGCTTTTGCCTTAAGCAATACCGCTCTAGGGTCTGATAAGGTATACACCGCATGTCCCATGCCGTAGATAAGTCCAGTGCGGTCAAAGGCCTCTTTTCTGATAATCTTGGTCAGATAGTCTTCAACCTCTTTATCACTGCTCCAGTCCCTGACATTTTGCTTTATATCCTCAATCATTTGCATGACCTTGATATTCGCCCCACCGTGCTTAGGTCCTCTTAGGGAGCCGACCGCCGCTGCAATGGCTGAGTAGGTATCGGTATCGGTAGAGGTAACTACTCTAGTTGTAAAGGTGGAGTTATTTCCTCCTCCATGATCTGCATGAAGGATGAGGCTTAGGTCTAGCAGCTCCGCTTCTAATTGAGTGTAATCATTATCCATTCTAGTCATGTATAGGAAATTTTCTGATGTGGTCAAATGCATCTGGGGCTTATGAATAAACAAGCTTTTGTTGTCATAAAAATGTCGCTTAGCCTGGTAGCCGTAAGCCACCATGGTAGGAAACATGGCAACTAAATCTAAGCATTGTCTAAGGACATTAGGAATGCTTATATCATCAGGATTATCATCATAGGAAAAGCAGGTCAGCACATTTCTGGCTAGCTTATTCATTATGTCATTACTGGGAGCCTTTAGTATCATATCTTCAGTAAAGCCAGGGGGCAGGGGGCGCTTTTCTCCCAACAGTACGTTAAAGCTCGCTAGCTCCTCTGCTGAAGGTAATCTACCAAACATGAGCAAAAAACTGACCTCTTCAAATCCGTGTCTCTTTTCTGCCTGATAACCCTTTACCAAGTCCTCTACGCTAATTCCCCTATAGAAGAGCTGCCCCGGCTGAGGAATCTGCACTCCATCCACTATATCATAGGCTCTTACTTCTCCAATTTCAGTTAACCCGATTAAAACGCCGGTGCCGTCATTATGGCGCAGACCTATTTTCGCATCATAGTCACCGTAAGCTGCTGGATCGATTTTGTTGTTTTCCTTTGCTAGGACTGATAGTCTGTTAAAAAAAGCAATATGTTCGTCGTCTATTAAGTCTCTAAATGGCATTATTAAGTTTTCCCCCTTACGTGTTAATAAATGATGCTCTATGCTTAACTGTGACATAACAGTTGGCAGTTTTTAAGAGTGTGTTATCAAATTTATACTATTATATCATATCTTCATATAAAGGAAATAGAGGAGTCATAATAAGTTTTTATTGCTTAATAAATTTTTGAGTAAAATAGATAGAATTGCTGCTAAAAACCCCAGTCCCCAAGTGGGTGAAATCTTTTTGTATAATATTTTTCCGATGTCCTATGCTGTTCATCAGACCATGATGTGCTTCTATGGAATCAAAAGTTCCCATGGCAATATTTTCAGCCGCTAAAACGTATTTTACTCCCCCTTCCTTCATCCGATCAAAGGGGCTTTTTCCGCTAAGGGAGGTGTGGCTAAAATACTTGTTTTTATCCATATCCTCACTGTGGTTATATGCTATTCTAGCTAACAGGCTATGCCCCTCTAGTGGCAAAAGACCTTTGCTTACTCTAGTCACGTTTACCAAGTCAAACAGCTGAGACTCCTGACTCCTATTTATTTGCTCCTGCTGCGATGGTGTAGGGGCAGGCAAAATAAAATCCTGATATTTTCCCCGTATTAGAGTGCTTTTATAGCCGCTAATAGCGTACCCCTGTAGCAGCAAGATTGGGTCAAAGATTCTTATTCCACTTACCCTATTGCTATCATGTACATCTAGATAGAATTTTATGAATTCTTTTCCATTAGCTACTATTACATGCTCTGCACTACTGCTGGGGTTAGCCTCAATAGTTAGATTGCCATCATTATATTTGGCCCCTTCGTCTCCAAAGCTGCTGAATATTTGATCTCGACTACTACCTATCCCCACTTTGTTTAATTCCACATTCTTATCATTTGTGTAGAGCATAACAACCTTGCCCTTTTGAAAGGCTATTTGCCAATACTTCTCATAGTCTTGGTGATATATCCACCAGGTAGTTTGGGCTCCACCCAACTCCTTGCGCAAAGGCTGGCCAAACATTGTCTCTATATCCGCTTCAGTAGCTCCAAGTCGGATAGCCTGCAGCTCTCCAGCAGCTTTTACTTGAGTAGCTTTTTCCCAAGCAGTCTGCCCAGTTGTAGTTATGTTGACAGAAGGTCTTTGATCTTTTATAGGCAACGCTCTACCGTCTATTACAATGCTTATCGGTCTGGTGTTTTCTTGGGCATAGGACCAGCTAATAAAAAATATCAATAAGCTCCCAGCCAATATTAGAGCTATTCCTCTACCAATTGATTTCATCTCCCACCCACCTATCTGTTTCTTTTTTAAAGAAATGGCATTACTAATTAAATTATATCAATCCCTACCCTTTATAAGAAGAAAAGAAAGAAAAATTATTTTGCCAATTTTTTTAAAAAAGCACTTGTCAAAATAGAAAATTTATTTTATATTATTAGTAACAATTACTAATATTAATAAGGAGGTAGTTTTAATGGAAGAAAAAGTATTGCTTCATGAGAGAATGCCTTTAATAGGGGATGAGGCTCCCAGCTTTAAGGCTAAAACAACTATGGGAGATGTAAGTTTCCCTGAGGATTTCAAGGGCAAATGGGTAGTGTTTTTTAGTCATCCAGCAGATTTTACACCGGTTTGTACAACTGAATTTATGAGCTTTGCCTCTATGCAGGAGGAGCTAAGAGAAATTAACACAGAGCTTATTGGACTTTCTATCGATAGCCTGTACTCCCATATTGCTTGGTTGCGTACTATTAAGGAGAAAATAGAGTACAAGGGAATGAAAAATGTGGAAGTGCTTTTCCCTGTGATTGAAGATTTGAGCATGGAAGTGTCAAAAAAATTCGGCATGGTTCAGCCTAATGTTTCTACAACTCAAGCAGTGAGGGCAGTATTTGTTATAGACCCAAATTCAAAAATTAGAGCTATTATCTACTACCCCTTGACCACGGGAAGAAACATGGATGAAATCAAGAGATTAATTGTAGCAATGCAAAAATCTGATGCGGAAGGGGTAGCAACTCCAGCCAACTGGCAGCCTGGGGATGATGTCATTATCCCTCCACCTGGCTCTTGTGGAGCAGCAAAAGAGCGTATGGAATCAGAAGATGAGGATAAATACTGCTTAGATTGGTTTATGTGCTTTAAGCGAGAAAAATAAACTGTAAACTCCAACAGCCTGACTATTAGCTAGTCAGGCTGCTTTTTATGTACCTTTAATCATTCTTATCTGCTATAGTAAGCTATCCTCTAAAGCCTGCTCTATAGTATTAAACCTA
>CAYVRD010000003.1:0-22239 GCA_964454195.1 uncultured Clostridia bacterium | reverse complement strand
TCTTATCTGCTATAGTAAGCTATCCTCTAAAGCCTGCTCTATAGTATTAAACCTAAATTTATATTTTTGTTGTTGAAGCTTGGCCGGAATAACCCGCTGCCCTGTCACCACCACCTGAGCACTCTCACCTATTACTATTTTGGCTAAAAAGCTTGGTACAGGAAACCAAGATGGTCTTTTTAATACTTTCCCTATAGTCTTGCTTAGCTGATTCATTGTGACAGGATTAGGAGCAGTAGCATTTACTGCTCCAGTTAACTCCCTGTTTTCCAATGCATAAATGTATAGATCTGTCATATCTTCTCGATGAATCCAAGATATCCACTGGTTCCCACTGCCAATAGGCCCACCTACAAACAGCTTATAAGGAGGGAGCATTTTGGCTAGCGCACCGCCTCCCCGGTCGATAACTATGCCGGTGCGCAATAAGACTACTCGCGCTCCCGCTTCTGCTGCAGCCCATGCGGCCTCTTCCCAGCTTACACATACTCTAGCTAAAAAGTCGTCTCCCGGCGCTCCCTGTTCGTCGATAATTTCTTCTCCTCTAGGTCCATAAAAGCCCACAGCCGAGGCACTGACTAGTACTTTTTCAGCAGGATTAGGCACTTTAGCCAAAGCGTCAGCAAGCTGCCTCGTAATATTTACACGACTCGCTAAAATCCTTCTTTTCTTTTCCTCTGTCCACCGTCCACTAAAAATAGGCTCTCCCGCCATATTAATTATACCATCCACTCGCTCTATTAAGTCTAGTGGCAGCTGACTGTCGGCCCTATAAGGATATTCCACCTTAGTAATCCCTTTAACCTGCAAGCTCTGCTTTAGCTCCTCCTGCTGTCTAGTAAGCAATATCACCTGATGCCCTCTAGCTATCAGCTTTTTACATAGCACACTGCCGATAAATCCGGTGCCTCCTGTAAGCAAGACCTGCATAGCTCTATGCCCCCTTTGGATTGGTTAACGCTGCTTAAGCTCTGTATACTCTCTTTCTGAGACAATGCTTTTATAGGCAGGTCTTATTATTTTATCTACGTTGATTAGCTCTTCTAGTCGATGGGCACTCCACCCAACTATTCTTGCCATTGCAAAGATTGGTGTATATAGCTCCAAGGGAATATCCAGCATGCTATAAACAAAGCCGCTGTAATAGTCCACATTAGCACTTACTCCTTTGTATATCCGCCTTTCTTCCGCAATCACCTCTGGAGCTAGTCTCTCTATCAAAGAATATAATTCAAAGTCATCTTTTCTATCCTTTTCAGTAGCTAATTTTTCAACAAATCCTCTGAAAACTATTTCTCTTGGATCTGAAACAGAGTATATGGCATGTCCCATACCATATATCAAGCCCCTCCGATCAAATACCTCTCTGTTTAAGATTTTTGACAGATACTTCTTGACCTCTTCTTCATCCTTGAGATCTGCCACATTGGATTTAATATCATTCATCATTTCCACTACCTTGATATTAGCTCCTCCATGCTTTGGCCCCTTTAGAGATGATAGGGCTGCGGCAATAACTGAATAGGTGTCCGAGCCTGAAGACGAGACTACCCTAGTTGTAAATGTGGAATTATTTCCTCCACCGTGCTCCATGTGAAGCACCAAGGCAATGTCTAAAACATTGGCCTCCAGCTCAGTAAATTCTTTATTTGGCCGTAACATTAGCATTATATTTTCCGCTGCAGAAAAGCCCTCATCAGGCCTATGGATATAGAAGCTTTCTCCACATTCATAATGATTATAAGCATGGTAGCCATAGACACTTAGCATGGGGAAGGTGCTAATTAGCATCAAGCATTGTCTTAATACATTATCTAAAGATAGGTCTGATACCTTATCATCATAGGATGCCAGCGTTAAAATGCTGCGGGTTAGCGAATTCATGATGTCCTTACTGGGAGCCTTCATTATTACATCTCTGACGAAATTTTTCGGCAGGTACCTGCAGCCCGCTAAAATCCCTTTAAACTCTCTTAGTTTCTCTTCATTGGGCAATGAGCCAAATAACAGCAGATAGCTCACTTCTTCAAACCCACATCTCCGATTGGACACAAATCCCTTTACTAGATCAGTCACATTGTATCCTCGATAGAGAAGCTTACCATCACAAGGAACACTCTTGCCGTCAATTTCTTGATATGCTATTATATCTGAGATATTTGTAATCCCAGTAATTACACCTTTTCCACTCTTGTCTCGAAGGCCCCGTTTAACACCATAGGTTTCATAAAGGCTAGGGTCAATTGAATTATTTTCAACACATACTTTACTGTAATGACTAGTATACTCGTGAAGAATCTCTTTATTTATAATTTTAATCAACTCCCTCCATGCTTTTTCTTTATTATTGTTCTGGGTGTACTTTTATATTTGATACATTCCACATTTAAATGATGTTTCCTCTTTAAAAAAACCTATTGTCAAAAATACATAGTAAATTGTCCCACTAAAACAGCTCCATATTATAGAGACCAGGATGATTTTTCTGATATAATAGAATTAATAAAAAAATTTGACTACTTTTAGGCGAGGGGAGAAGATTAATATAAAACAGATAATTGAGATGCTAAAAAATCACAAGTTTAAGCTAATTGGGGTATTGGTATTATTGCTGATACTAGGTTCAGTTTTGTTCACCATAAAGCTCCAATCAAATCAAGTGAACAAAGAGGAGGTAATGATATCTTATAACCATTTTTTATATAAGATAAGCCAGGGAGAAATTATATCAGTTACAATAGACTACCCAAACCATATGATATTTGCAGAAACTGATGATACAGAAACAGTGTTTTTAACAACTCATCCTAGAACTGATGATTTTATTGAAATGCTATTGGTTAACGATATCAATGTTAATGAGGTATTTGAAGAAAAAGGAATTATGTATGTAGTAACAAATTCAATGAACCTAATTTTAATGGTAATGTTTATATTATTTATGTTGTTCTTTTTTAAAAAAATGAATACCAGCTCTGTGGGTGAGTCTTATAAAGCAGGAGAGTTGGACAATAAAATCAATATGCAGCATATAGCAGGAAATCACGAATTAAAGGATGAGATAGAAAGCGTTATAGACTTTCTAAAAAATCCTTTAAAGTATCGAGCTTTAGGAGCAAGAGTACCTAAGGGCATAATTTTTTATGGACCTCCTGGAACTGGAAAAACCTTAACAGCAAAAGCAATAGCCGGTGAAGCTGAGGTAAATTTTTTTAGTATATGTGGCTCTGATTTTGATGAAATGTATGTAGGTATAGGGGCTTCTAGAGTACGGAAGCTATTTAAAAAGGCTCGTAAAGAAAGTCCATGTATAATATTTATAGATGAGCTAGACGCTTTAGGCGGAAAAAGAAATAGAAACGCCAAAGGCTTTGAAAGCCAAACCATAAACGCCTTTTTAAAAGAGCTAGACGGATTTACCAGCAATGAGGGAATACTAGTGATCGGGGCTACAAACAGAGTAGAAGAATTAGATGAAGCCTTGATAAGACCTGGAAGATTTGACAAGTTTTTATGTGTAACCCTCCCTAATGTAGAGGAAAGAATAGAGATGCTCAAGCTTCATAGTGCTAACAAAAAGATGAGTAAAGAAATTGACCTATCAAAGATTGCAGAGATGACCAATGGCTTTTCTGGAGCAGATTTGGAAAACCTGCTAAACGAAGCCGCCTTTGTTGCAGGGATAAACAACAAAAACACGATAGAGGTAGAAGATATCGATGAAGCATATTTTAAAGTGGTGATGAAGGGAAACAAAAAGAAAAATTATAAAGAACGAAAGAAAGAAGAAAAGGCTGTAACAGCTTACCATGAAGCAGGACATGCATTAGTAGCTAAGCTATTAACTGATAGAGAGGTAAGTAAGGTAACTATCATACCATCAACATCCGGGGCTGGAGGGGCAACATTTTTAAACCCTTTAAAGACTGGATTATTGAGTAGAGAAGAGTTAATAAATGAAATAAAGATATATTACGCCGGTAGAGCGTCTGAGGAGATATTCTTAGGATGCAAAGATAAAACAACAACAGGGGCTCAGCAGGATATAAAGCAGGCTACCGAATTGATTAAAATGCTCGTTGAGTCCTTCGGAATGACTGAAGAGCTTGGTTTGGTTGATTTTAGCCAATTATTGAATGACAGCAGTCACAGTTTGGATACTATCATTAAATTATCAAAAGAAACCTACGGCGAAGCTGTTGAATTACTCTTATTACACAGAGACAAGCTAGATAGAATTGCTGCTAAATTAATAGAAAAAGAAACAATTGATGGACAAGAATTAGACTCATTGATAAATTGTAGTCAAGGTGAGAAGGTGGGCTAAACCCCAGTCAGGAGAAATCCCTGAAACCCTTATTAAATTAAGGGTTTCAGGGATTCGTAGATTATCAAACCATATCCCGTTTTAAAGAGTTTTAGAGAAATACTCAAGGCTTTCACTTTTCATAAGGAAATAGAGGAACTCGCCAATTATAGGCTAGATACTCATCCCGATCCTCTGGATCGCCAAATTCATCAGTAGCTATTTTGGCATAGAAAAATGCAAAAATGCTTTTTCTCCCTATTATGAGTTGTTGAATTTGGAAACACAAGGGTTTTTGCTAAACTATTTTTTTGTGTGTTTTATTAGTTTTGTTGGTTGAAGCATTAATTTTTTCTTGGGTTGCATTTTCTTGGCTGGGACAGGTGATAGTACATATTTCATATTTAATTTAGTGTTCTTTTTTTCGTCAGTTTCTGTTTCATAGCGTTCATCCAAAATGTATAGTGTACGAGCGAGAACAGCACCCCATATTGCGGAAGTGATTAACATAGAAATTGCTGTATTCAAGGTCACTGGCAATATATTGTCCATGCGAGTTATTATTACAATAGCAAAAGATAAAAATTCTATTGTTAGTCCCCAAAGCATCCCTTTTAAAAGATAGTTTTTGCTTCGAATGCCTATAATGAAGTATGCAAAAATTATACCCATAGCTACCCCATGACCTATTTGTACAAGCTGGCTTAATATATGTTCCCCAAGGGCATCTGCCCTTCTACCAAAAATAAAAGTTGCCGCAAAATTGTAGTAGCGGCGCTCTGTAAATCCTAAGATATAATAAGAAAACAAGTTGAGTCCTGCCATACTAACAGTGGCTATTAGACCTGCCAAAAATCCTCGTGCAAATCTATCTTTAAGGTCAAGTATATTCATAAATAACACCTCGAAAATTATTTATACGTATAAGCTTATTCAAGTATAGTATGCACTAAATGAGGTTATATATCGGTAAGTTTTAATAAATGGATATTAACGCGTTATAAGGCCATTCTACTTTTTACATATTTAGGCAACAAAAAAAGAGCTCCAAGGAAATCCCTGAAACCCTCATGGTTATTAGATTATGGCGGAGAGAGTGGGATTCGAACCCACGGTACTATTGCTAGTACACCCGATTTCGAGTCGGGCGCCTTCAACCGGACTCAGCCATCTCTCCAGTTTACTTGCTTTACTTGCGCAGCTCTTTAAAGAAACTTTTTAATATTTGACTACATTCCTCTTCCATTACCCCAGCAATTACTTCTGCCTGATGGTTTAACAGGCTGCTCTGCAGGAGGTTGAAACAGGTGCCACAGGCACCACCCTTAATATCACTGGCCCCAAATACTACCATGCTAATGCGTGCTTGCACAATTGCCCCTGCACACATGGAGCAAGGCTCTAAGGTAACGTATAGGGTAGCATCTGCCAGACGCCAGCGCTTGAGCTTTTCCGCTGCTTGCTTAATGGCCAGGATTTCTGCATGGGCTGTAGGATCCTGTAGTGTCTCCTTCTGATTACAAGCCCTAACAACTATTTCTCCACCCACTACTACTACGGCACCAATAGGCACCTCGCCCATTTCCTTTGCCCTCTCCGCTTCGGCTAAAGCTTGGCTCATATAGAAATGATGGTTCATTCTAATCCCAACTTTATATCTTTATATTATGATGCGAATGATAGTATAACTAATTACTTAACACAAGTCAATAGCTTAGCCAAAAAATCTATTGTAAATGCCGGCAGCCATTACAACTACTATAGCGACGGGGATAACATATCTTATCAATACTCCATACCAGTTGCCAATATTAATAGCTCCCTTTGGATCATTTGCTTCAGCCACTACTCGGTCTGCCTGCCACACATAACCCACAAAGATACACATCAGTAGCCCTCCTAGGGGCAACATAATATCGCTAGTGATAAAGTCATATAAATCTAAAATGCTCATTTCCATGATAGTGATATGACTTAGCACACTATTTCCTAAGCTGGAAGGTACACCCACAAAGAAGATTACTATGCCGATAATAATGGATGCTCTAACTCGACTCCAGCCCTTCTCGTCAATCAACCAGGATACTACTACCTCCAGCATAGATATGGCAGAGGTAAGTGCGGCCACTGTCAACAGGAGGAAAAACAAAAAGCCAAAAATATTCCCCAAAGGCATGGCTGCAAACACTGCAGGCAATGTGATAAAGGCTAAACCAGGGCCTGCATCAGGAGCGAAGCCCATGGCAAATACAGCGGGAAAAATAGCAAAGCCAGCTAAAATTGCCACTAATGTGTCTAATCCCACAACCCAGCCCGCACTATCACTAATGTTTTCTTTCTGACTTAGGTAGCTTCCATAAGTAATCAGTGCTCCCATACCCAGGCTTAAGGTGAAAAAAGACTGGCCTACTGCTGCCAGGATTGTGCTAGCTGTTACCTTACTAAAGTCGGGTGTCAGATAAAAGGCAATACCCGCACTTGCTCCCTCCAAGGTCAAGCCTCTAAATACTAGTACCAATAGAATAACAAACAAAAATGGCATCAGGATCTTTGCCCAACGCTGTATTCCTTCCACCACACCAGAAGCAATAATGCCTAGAGTTAAGGCCATAAATATAGCATGCCAAATTATTGGCTCCCAAACACCTGTAATATGAGTGATAAACATACCCTCAAAGTCTGAGCCTGGTAAAAAACCACCAATTGACTTTGCTGTATAGGCTAGAGCCCACCCAGAGATTACAGAATAGAAGGAAAGAATAATGAAACCTGCTAATACCCCCAAGCCACCTACCAGCCACCATGGTGTATTTGGTGCCAGAACTTTAAAAGCACCGATAGGGTTTTTTTGTGTTTTACGCCCTATAGCTATTTCAGTTACCATTAGTGGGTAACCAATCAACAGAATAGCAGCTAAATAAATAAATACAAAGGCTGCTCCTCCTTCGTTTCCTGCCACATAGGAGAAACGCCAGATATTGCCTAAGCCGATGGCTGAACCAGCCGCAGCTAAAATAAATCCGATTTTAGAACCCCATTGCTCTCTTGACATTTGTTCCTTCTCCATATCCTATTATCTCGTCCCTTTCCCTACTTAATTTCTAAAAAACAGGCAGAAAAAATCCCACCTGTTTTTATGTCTTTGTTACTAGCATCTCCACAACCCTCAAAAAGATGCCCTTATTTTAACGTAATATGGCTTATGCTGAAAATAGCTTGTATAGACCTGACACCATAACAAGAACAATAGCGATTGGTATCACTATGGATATTAATAAGCTATACCAGCTACCAAAGTTGATGATACCCTTAGGTTCATTTATTTCCTGGGCGGCATTATGTCCACGCCAGATGTATCCGGCAAAGATACAGGTTAACAGTCCTCCTAAAGGCAGCATGATGTTTCCTGTAATAAAATCGTAGGTATCTAAAAGGTCCATACCTAGAAAAGTAATGTGCCCTAATACACTGTAACCAAGGCTGGCAGGAATACCCACTATAAATATCACCAAGCCTAAGCCTATAGCCGATAATGCTCTATTAAATCCTTTCTCATCAATCATCCAGGCTACTACTACCTCTAACAAAGATATTGCCGAAGTAAGAGCAGCCACACTGAGCAATAAGAAAAAGACAAATCCAAATAGACTTCCCGCTGGCATTTCTGCAAAAACTGCTGGCAGGGTTATAAAGGCCAAGCCTGGTCCCTCGTTTGGATTGAAGCCCATGGCAAATACTGCTGGGAAAATAGCAAATCCTGCTAATACGGCTACTACAGTATCCAGTCCTACAACCCAAGCCGCACTATCGCTGATATTATCTTCTTTGCTCAGATAGCTACCGTAGGTAATTAGGGCACCCATGCCCAGGCTTAAAGTAAAGAAGGCTTGGCCAATAGCTACTAGAAAGGTTTGAGCTGTAACCTGGGAGAAGTCAGGAGACAAATAAAAGCTTATCCCAACACTAGCTCCCTCTAAGGTTAGTCCTCTAAATACCAGGGCTAAAAGTAGAATAAATAGCAGGGGCATTAATATCTTTGCCCAGCGCTGAATACCCTTCACTACTCCAGAAGCAATAATGCCTACCGTCAATAGCATAAATAAACCATGCCAGAAGATGGGCTCGTATACCCCAGTAATATGGCTTACAAACATATTGCCGAAATCAGTGCCTGGAACAAAGCCCCCCATGGACTTAGCTGTGTAGGCTAAAGCCCATCCAGCCACCACTGAATAATAGGAAAGTATAAAAAATCCTGCTAACACAGCTAAGGCACCAACCAGCCACCAATTAGTTCCCTCTGCTAGCCTTGAAAAAGCTCCAATAGGATTTCTCTGAGTCCGGCGTCCAATGGCAAACTCAGTTGCCACTAGAGGGTAGCCAATAAGTAAAATGGCAGCCAGATATATCAAAACAAAGGCTGCTCCCCCTTCATTGCCTGCTACATAAGAAAAGCGCCAAATATTTCCTAGGCCTACCGCCGAGCCTGCAGCTGCTAATATAAATCCAAGCTTGGAACCCCACTGCTCTCGTTTGTTTACTGTTTTTTCTGTCAAGACGGTCCCTCCTTTAAAATTATTCTTATTATATATTACTAAAAAAAACACCTTATTAGTGTATAACAAATGTAACAATATTGTCAACAGCTTGTTTAGAAAGAAAAACTCCCAAAGCTATTATCTAGCTTGAGAGTTTTTCCTTGCTTATTTATGATATTAGGTGCTTTATTGAGTTGGTTTTTAGAGATATCTTAATTAAGTCTGTCTCACTAATATTTATTTTGTAGAATACGTGTCTCGGTAATAGCATTTCTAAGTCGTAGCTGTCATCAGAAAATCTTAGGTATAGACGATAGTGTAATCCTTCGGGAATAATCCTTACTATGCTGCACTCAATAACATTTTCTTTTACAGATTGACCTAGTTCCCTATGCTCCCGAATTAGCATTACTTCCTCAGGCCTGATTCCTAGAGCTATTTTAGCTCCAATTTCTTTATCTATATAGCTAGTAATTATATATTTGTCTTTCCAATGAACTACCGACGTTAGCTTTTTATTATCGTGGGTGACAATATTCCCTTGAAAAATATTTCTCATGCCCACAAATTTAGCTACTTGAATTGTCTTTGGATTAGAGAAAATCTGCTGGGGCACTCCCTCTTGCAGAATATTCCCCTGCTCCATTACAATGAGCCGATCGCCCAGAGTATATGCCTCCTCCAAGTCATGGGTCACTAGAATCATGGGAATGTTAAGTCTTTCCTTTAGCCTTAAAACATCTGTACGAATTTTATGTCTAATGATATTGTCTAATGCAGAAAAGGGCTCATCTAATAGCAAAATACGGGGTTTCACTGCTAAGGCTCTAGCAATTGCTACCCGCTGCTGCTGTCCGCCAGATATTTGTGTAGGATATTTATTCTCATGGCCCTTTAACCGCAATAATTCCACCAGCTCATCCACTATCTCTTTTCGCTGTTGGGCCTTTAGTCTCCGCAGGCCATAGCCAATGTTTTCAACTACTGTCAAGTGGGGAAAAAGAGCATAGTTTTGAAATATATAGCCGACCTTTCTCTCCTGAGTAGAAAGATTTATCCCTTTATCATGATCAAAAAAGACAGTGTCCTGCAAGGAGATTTTTCCTCGATCCGGCTTAATTAAGCCAGCAATACTCTGCAAGGTCATGCTTTTTCCCGAACCCGATGGACCTAGGATAACTAGTAGTTGATTATCTGCCACCTCCAGCTCTGATTGCAGCCTGAAGCCTGGATAGCTTTTCTCTATATCTACGCTTAGCACTCTCTAGACACCTCGTTTCAATACTTTTCCTGATAGCTGCGCCAATAGTTAAGGCCTACTATAGTAGAAACAGATATGGCCAAAATAATTAGTACCCAGATCAGGGCTTTTTCCATTTGTCCAGCAGCAACAGCGAAGTAGATTGCTATGGGGATGGTTTGGGTTTTTCCCGGAATATTTCCAGCTAGCATCAATGTGGCACCAAACTCCCCTAAAGCCCTGGCGAAAGAGAGGGTAGTTCCAGCCATAATGCTTGGCCAAGCCAGGGGTACTATTACTCGCCAAAAAATCTGCCATTCTGAGTCTCCCAAAGTGCGGGCTGCATTAACCAGATTAATATCTATTCGCTCAAAGGCGCCTCGTGCAGTCTGATACATAATAGGAAAAGCCACTACAAAGGCTGCAATGACCGTAGCTGGCCAAGAAAAAATTATATTATAGCCTAACCAAGCTAGAATCTGTCCCACCGGCCCATTCTTACCAAAGATAACTAAGAGACCAAAGCCAATCACAGTAGGCGGTAGTACTAGAGGTATTATCAGAAATCCATCTATGATGTTTTTTCCTCTGCCTCTGTAGTTAGCCATTTTGCGAGCAACAAGTATGCCTACAAAAAAGGTTAGTGCAGTAGCAAAGGTAGCTGTTTTTAAAGATATCCATAAGGGAGATAGCAGCTCCTCCACTTAAATCACCACCTTTGAAATAGTTTTTACTGGGCAACTGGGACAAATCCATATTTCTCTAAAATTTCTTTGCCCTTTTCCGAGCTGATAAATTCTATAAACTGGGCTGCAGCAGCCTTATTTCTACTATTGGCTATAATGGCAACAGGATAGACTATTGGCGAATAGGCATCAACTGGCACGTCAGATACTATTTTAACCCTATTTGATATTTTTGCATCTGTCTGATAAACCAATCCCGCCTCTACATTTCCCGTCTCCACAAAAGCCAAAACCTCCCTCACGTCCTTGGCCAAAATCAGCTTTGGCTGCAAGCTATCCCATAGCCCTAGGCTAATGAGTGCCTCTCTAGCATAACGCCCTGCAGGCACCGTTTCCGGCTCCCCTATAGCCACGCGCCGCACCTGATCTAACCCTAAATCTTTAATGTTGGCAATATTGCTATCTGTAGAAGCAATTAACACTAGTTTATTCACTAGTAAATTACGTCTAGTATCAACCTCTATTAGTCCCCTTTCCTGCAAGTCATCCATTTGCTTGGAGGCTGCTGATATAAAAATGTCTACCGGCGCCCCTTGCTGAATTTGCTGCTGTAGTGCTCCAGAGCTACCAAAGTTAAAGAGCAATTCTACCTGAGGGTTATCCGAATTGTAGGCGTCTTTAATCTCCTTCATTGCATCTGAAAGACTTGCTGCCACCGACAATATAATTGTTGTTTTTTTATCTTGGCTATTTGCCCTGTTTTTGGGATCACTATTGCCACAGCCCCAAAGGATCATAGCAATAATCGCAATAAGGATGGTTATATAATATTTTTTATCAATCCCTTTTTCTGTCTTCATCTTTTCATCTCCTTCTTAGATAAAATAAAAAACTCCAGGACGAATACTATAAAGGAGAGTATTATCCTGAAGCAAAAATAAGCTACAGTAGTATTGACTCCTTTCCAAATAGTGGGGGCATAGCCGTTTCCCGCTAGACCTCGACTGCTCAAACACAGTGGCTCAGACTCCATAGACATTAAAGCCGTTAGGAAAATAAGAGCTCGGAGAATATTAAATTTTTAAGAGTATTTCTACAGAAATGCTTGTTTTCCTTCTTCATTTAAGGACACTAAATATTTATTTAAAAAACCAGCTACTTTACGGGTGTTCAATTTACATATATTTGAATTATTTGCAGATATTAAGCTTAGTAATTACTATTGGAATGTGGAGGGATATATTATGATGGTTTATTGGCTTACTCAAGCTATTGCCTATTGGGCCTTGGTCTTTTTACTGGTTCCTTACAATTACATATCTAAGCTATTGCCCTTTGCTTTTATTGGGGGATTTTTTTATACCTGGATAGTGCAGTACACTGCTATTCACCTCTTCGGCTACTGGGCTTTCACTCCTGATGTTTTTATGGTAATGGGTATACCATTGTTTTTTGTTTTAAGCTGGTTTGCAGTAACATTAGTTTATGGCTACATATTGTATAGATATCCCAAAGAACAGCTTTGGACCGTAGTATTTTTTGTAATTTGGGCTACAATTAATAACTATGTTTCCTTGAATTTCCATCAAATAACTTTTGTCTCCTGGAACATGGCTCAAACCTTTATGCTAGCTATATTTTCTCATGTGCTACTGATATACATTTTAAAATACATGTATGGGGTTGAAGAGCTGGGGGCTAAAAAAGATATTTTAGCTACATCTCTAGCAGCTCTAAAGATGGGAAGAAAGAATTAAGTGCCTTTTGTAATTATGAAACAAATCCACTACTTGACGTCTATATATTTAGGAAGCTTATAAATCGTCTCAAGGAGTGAGGTAATGACAAAAAGAGAAATTCTTATGTTGCTATTAGTTGGAGTGCTCGTTTATTTTAACTGGCAAAGCGCCAATAATTATAAGCAACTACAAAATCAGATAAGTAATGTACAAGGCAATATAAGTCATCTTCAAAGTCAAATTTCTAACGAATTAAGAGGGGTTGCCCATACGCTGGAACAACAGCGTATTAATGAGCGCTGGTGGTCACCAGTAAATTTTGAAGTAGAAGACATTAGTGGAGATAAGGCAACTGTCAAGCTGAGCTGGCAGGTAAGAGAGTATGGAATCGGAGACAAGATAGGCTTTAATTATCGCTTGGGTAATAGTCAAGAGTTTGTCAGTGCCCCTGTTACAGAGGATGCCCCTGGCTTTTTTGTCAGTCGAGTTGAGGTCAACCTGCCTGATGAGCCAATAATTGAGGTCCGAACAATAACCCATACTAGATCTGAAGCACCTTCCCGTACAAATGCAGCAAGAGAGATAGCAGCAGAGTGGGTTTCTTCTGATCGAGCCAACTTAAACCTCCAGTATTATCTAGTAAAGGAAACTCAGGGTAAACTGGCTACCAGTGATCATATGTCTATCGACTTATCTAAGCTTCAATATCAGATGTACCTCCCCATTTACGGTCATGTCAATATCATCAATCATCGAAACGGCTATACTATAGATAGCTTTTTAAATGAAGGTGGCTACCATATGTCGCCTCCAGAAAGTAAGGTTATCTCTGCATCATTAGTTGCTAGAAATAATCTCGGCCAAACCTTGGCAAGCTGGGATTACAGGATAGAACCAGGCCCTGGTCATAGGGACCTGATATTAGATGTGCAAACAGACGAAATCCAAAAGCTATACCTAATAATAAAATATAGTAACGGTAAAGTAGCAGAGCGGAAATTATCAGGTTTCTAAAATAAAAACACAAAAAAGGTGCCGCTATTAACGACACCTCAAGTTGCTTTCTAATTGCCATTTAATCAAATGATTGTAATGGCGGAGAGGGTGGGATTCGAACCCACGGAAGAGTCACCCCTTCAACGGTTTTCAAGACCGCCTCCTTAAACCGCTCGGACACCTCTCCAGCTATTTCTCAAACCGAGATTCAGTATATCATAGTAGTTACCATGTGTCAATAATTATAACCAGGTAAAATTAGGTTATATATTACTTCTTACTCCCAATAAACTCAGCACCACCCATGTAAGGCTGTAGCGCAGCAGGAATTCGGATGCTGCCATCGGGCTGTTGGTAGTTTTCCATAATAGCAGCTACAGTTCTTCCTACCGCTAAGCCCGAGCCGTTTAGGGTATGTACAAATACTGGCTTTGCTTTTGGCTCAGGCCGGTATTTTATATTTGCTCTTCTTGCCTGATAATCTTCAAAGTTGCTGCAGGAGGATATTTCCCTATAGCCTTGGAAGCTAGGTAGGTAGACCTCCAGATCATAAGTTTTTGCAGCAGAGAACCCTAGGTCTCCCCCACATAATGTTACTACTCGGTAAGGCAATTCTAGTCGTTTCAATACCTCTTCCGCATCCCTAGTCAGCTTTTCTAATTCCTCATAGGAGTCTTCTGGAGCGGCAAACTTCACTAGCTCCACCTTGTTAAACTGATGCTGTCGAATTAGTCCCCTAGTGTCTCTTCCATGGGCTCCCGCTTCTGCTCTAAAGCATGCGCTATAAGCTGTATGATAAATTGGCAGCTGCTCTTTAGTCAATATTTCACCCCGATAAAGGTTTGTCACTGGTACCTCTGCTGTGGGAATCAAGAAATAGTCGGTATTTGCCACCTTAAAGGCATCCTCTTCAAATTTAGGTAGTTGGCCAGTGCCTATCATACTATCCCTGTTTACTAAAAAGGGCGGAAATATCTCTTCATAACCGTGCTCTTGGGTGTGCAGGTCCAGCATAAAGTTTATTAATGCTCTCTCTAAGCGAGCACCTAATCCTCTATAAGCGGTAAACCTAGCGCCTGTTATTTTGCCACCCCGCTCAAAATCTAAAATGTTTAAGTCCACACCTAATTCCCAGTGAGCCTTTGGCGAGTAGTTAAAAACCGGCGGCTCTCCCCACTGACGGATAACTTGATTGTCCTCGTCACTTGTTCCAGGGGGAACAGATTCATGGGGAATATTGGGGATATTTAATAGCAATAGCTCCATTTTTTCCTCGAGAGCTTTTATTCCTTCATCCATGGTTTTGATTTGGTTAGAGACTTCTCGCATCTCCAGCACCATATCCTCTGCTTCTTCACCGGATTTTTTCTTTTGCCCAATAACTTCTGATACTTGATTTCTCTTTTTCTTAAGCTCTTCTACCTCTACTAAGCCTTTTCTCCATAGCTCATCCAGTGTTAGAAAATCATCTAAGGCCACAACAGTACCTCTTTTGGCTAAGCCTTGTTTTACTTGTTCCATATTACTGCGAATTAACTTAATATCTAGCATATCTAAAACCCCTCTTTTATAAATTTACGTGATTTACCTGATGTACACCAGGAATTAACCTGATTTTTGTTAGAGTAGACTGGGGAATAGCATTATCAATAGACATTACCATCACTGCATCTCCTCCAATATTTCTTCTGCCCACCTGCATTCCTGCAATATTTATGTGATCTAAACCTAGTAGTGTGCCTACTTTTCCTATTATCCCTGGTCTATCTGTATGAGGCACAACCAGCAGGTGTCCTTTAGGGATGATGTCAATATCATAACCATCTATAGCAATAATTCTAGGCTCGTTTTTCCTAATAAGAGTGCCAGAAATCTTCTTAACTCCACTAGCTGCCGTTACTTCAACAGTAATGATATTTGTGTAGCCCTCAACCTCTTCTGTTTTGCTTTCATAAACGGCAATACCTCGGCTTTTTGCCACATAAGAGGCATTAATGTAATTTACCGAGTCGTCTAGCACTGGCTTTAATAGACCCTTTAGTACTGTGTTGGTGAGGGACTTGGTGTCGTATTTGGCCAACTCCCCGTTATATTTCACCTCTAACCGGGAAAGGGAGCCGTTAGTCAATTGGGATACAAACTTGCCCATTTTCTCCATTAGCTCCAAGTAAGGAGCTAGTGTTTCTGATAGCTCTGCCTTCAGCACAGGTATATTGACGGCATTTTTGACCATTTCCCCATTAAATACCCTACGAAAATCCAGCGCCACGTCTATAGCCACATTTTCCTGAGCCTCTAGAGTTGAGGCTCCCAAGTGGGGCGTTACCACAACGGATTTTAAGCTAAATAGTGGGCTTTCAGTAGCTGGCTCTTGCTCAAATACGTCTAACGCAGCACCACCTATATGACCACTAGTGATAGCTTGATATAAGTCTTCTTCATTTATAATGCCCCCTCGAGCAACGTTTATAATGCGCACATCCTTTTTCATCTGCTCCAGCTGTTCTTTGCTTATCATATGTTTTGTGCGTTCAGTCAAAGGAACGTGTAGGGTTATAAAGTCTGACTCTCTGTAAATCTCTTCTAGATCTCTTAGCTCAACCCCTAGCCTTTTAGCTTGCTCCTCTGAGATGTAGGGATCGTAGCCAATTATTTTCATTTCCATAGCACTAGCCCGTTTAGCGACCTCAGAACCTATTTTGCCCAAACCTATTATTCCTAGTACTTTTCCTCTCAGTTCAAACCCCAAGTATTTTTTTCGCTCCCAGTTGCCCTGAACTAAATCATGATGTGCCAAATGAATATTTCTAGCCAGAGTTAGCATGGCACCAATAGTTAACTCACAGGCAGCAATAGTATTTCCCTCTGGAGCATTTACCACCAAAATTCCCTTTTCCGTCGCAGCTTCCACATCAATATTGTCAATTCCTACCCCAGCCCGGCCAATTATTTTTAAATTATGTGCCTTTTCAATAATTTTCCTGGTGACTTTGACTCCACTGCGGACTATTAAGCCGTGATAATTTCCAATTATGGCAGCTATTTCGTCTTCAGATAGTTTCAGCTTAACTTCCACCGAAACATTCCCCGACTCTTCAATTAAGTTAATCCCTTGCTCTGAAATTGGATCTGCAACTAAAATTTTAAACATTTTATTCCCCCTCTTTCAATTAGCATTTTTAATGTGTTGCTTTTAAGCCCACACCAAGGGTGAAAGAATGTCATAAAGATAAAAAAGCCTCCCATCCCTAAAAAATAGGGACGAGAGGCTATTCCCGCGTTGCCACCCTTATTGACTTTACAGTCCACTTAAGCATGCGTAACGGACATGACCGACAGAGCTCATCACTCTTCACTCGGAGATGGATTTTCATTAGCTATGGGTTGGTTCACACCCTCCACCAACTCTCTGGGCCAATAGATAATGATACTAGTCTCTTCACAGTGTTTTATCAATATCCAATTGTGGTAAATAAATTGGTTATAGCTGATTTTACAATACTATCCTTTTGGTGTCAATAGCATTACTCAAGCTCTCTTATCATGTTAACAAAATATTCATGTACTCGTAAATCTTCTGTTAGCTCGGGATGAAATGCACAGGCCAAGATATTCCCTTGGCGAGCCATGATAATTTTATTTTCGTGCTCTGCCAAAATGCTCACATTAGGCTGAATTTCCCAAAAATAAGGTGCTCTTATAAATACTGCTGGATAGCTGTTTCCCAGAACAGGTATATCTACCATTGTCTGAAAGCTATCCACCTGTCTGCCGAAGGCATTTCGCTTTACACACGCATCCATAACTCCTAGCCTTGGTTGATCACTGCTGTAAATATCCTTAGCCAGTAGAATCATACCTGCACATGTACCAAAAATAGGCATTCCCTCTTCCACTCTTTTAATAATGGGCTCATAAAGAGCAAAATCATTCATGAGCTTACCTATAGTAGTGCTTTCTCCTCCAGGAATAATCAGTCCTTGAATTTCACTTAATTGCTCCGGCAGCCTAATTTCTGATACTTGGCATCCCAGTTTTTCAAGGCACTTTTTATGCTCTAAGAATGCCCCTTGTAGGGCTAGTATACCTATTTTCATTGATATTACCAACCTCGCTCTTGCATTCTTTCGCTATCTGGCAGGGTTGAAATCTCGATACCTACCATAGGCTCTCCCAAGTTTCTGGATATTTCTGCTAGTATTTTTGCATCTCTAAAATGGGTCGTAGCTGCTACAATAGCTTTCGCTCTTTTAACAGGATCTCCTGATTTAAAAATACCTGAGCCAACAAAAACTCCATCACAGCCTAGCTGCATCATTAGAGCGGCATCTGCAGGAGTGGCAATACCACCTGCTGCAAAATTTACTACTGGCAATCTGCCCAGTTCAGCAATTTTTACAACTAATTCATAGGGAGCAGCCATGTTTTTAGCTGCAGTCATCAACTCTTCTTTAGGCATATTTTGCAGGCGGCGAATTTCTCCCATCACTGTCCGCATATGCTTTACTGCCTCTATGACGTTTCCTGTACCTGGCTCTCCTTTAGTTCTAATCATGGCAGCTCCTTCACCTATTCGACGCAGAGCTTCTCCCAGGTTTTTAGCCCCACATACAAAGGGAACTTTGAAATCAAACTTGTTAATATGATATTGATCATCGGCGGGTGTCAGTACTTCACTCTCATCTATGTAGTCAACACCTAGAGATTCTAATATTTGAGCTTCTACAAAATGACCTATTCTAGCTTTAGCCATTACTGGAATAGTAACTGCATCAAGAATTTTTTCTATAATAGTTGGGTCAGCCATTCTAGCTACCCCACCAGCTGCTCTAATATCTGCAGGTACTCTCTCTAGTGCCATTACTGCACAAGCCCCTGCCTCTTCTGCAATCTTTGCCTGCTCTGGGGTGGTGACATCCATAATTACCCCACCTTTAAGCATCTCGGCTAATCCTGATTTAACCGTAAAGGTTCCCTTCTCTACCACTTTAACTCCTCCTACTTGTCTTTATTGAAATTATATGCTGATACAGCGCATATTTCTATCTGTCTATTTTACTACAACTAATTATAAAAAACAACAAACCATAAAGGTTTTCAACGGGTGTTGTTTTTTACATAAATAAATTCAAATAGGCGTAGAGGGCCGGAGCACCTCCGGTGTGAATAAATAGTACATTTTGATTCTCTTCAAAATATCTTTTCCTCACTAGACTAATAAGACCTGCCATTACTTTACCAGTATACACCGGATCTAGTAGTATCCCCTCTGTTTTTGCTAACAAATTAATTGCTTCTACCATTTCTTCTGTTGGCAGAGAATATCCTGGTCCCACATAATCATCAAAAGATATCACTGCTTCCCGAGGAATGGCTCCATCTTTAATCCCTACTCGTTTAGCAGTTTTCAATGCCAAATTGTATACATTTTCCTCTTGCTTTTCCCTGGAATTTCTAACACTTATGCCGGTAATGGGAATGTTTGTATTCATGCCGTAAAAACCAGTTACTAGCCCCGCATGGGTCCCTGCGCTACCACTAGGTGTTATAATATGGTCTATCTGCAAGCCCATCTCAAAGAGCTGTTTTGTAATTTCTTGAGCGCAAGCTACATAGCCTGTTGAGCCAATTTCATTGGAACCTCCACCAGGAATGATATAGGCTTTTCTTCCTAGCTGAGCAACCTCTTCAGCCATTTCCGACATTTTTGCTATTAAATCTGTGCCTGTAGGTACCACTTCTATTTTTTCAACTCCCAGGAGGTTATATAAAAAGTTATTCCCGTTGGCCTCTTTGTCGTAGCTGTTAACTACTCGTTCTTCTAGGAGGAGCCTACACTTAAGGCCTTCCTTAACAGCCGCTGCTAGGGTTAAGCGGCAGTGATTAGATTGCACTGCACCCACGGTAATTAGTGTATCTGCACCTTGCTGAAGGGCATCAGCAACTAGAAACTCTAACTTTCGGGTTTTGTTACCTCCTGCTGTTAATCCAAGTAGATCGTCTCTTTTAATATAAATATTCGGTCCACCAAGAGCCTTTGTTAGATTTGGCAGGAACTCTATAGGAGTGTCACCATAGGTATATTTTCTTCGGGGAAATAATGCTAAGTTCATACTTAATTGCTCCTCTCTTATACTAGGCAATACCTTTTGCCTGCATTACGGCTGCTTTAGCCAAAAGATTTGTGGAATCAAGACAAGGAACTTTTACTTCTTCTGCATTGAGTAGCATAGTAAGCTCCGTACATCCTAAAATTATTATTTCAGCACCTCTATCTATTAAGTTATTAGCTACTTTTCCGATTATTTTCTTATTGGCGCAATCCTTGTTGCCCTTTTTAAATGAAAAAATTGCTGCCATTACCTCTGAGATATCCTCATTTGAAGGCTCTATCACTTCTAGCCCTACACTCAATAGGGCCTTTTGGTAGATTCCTGCTTGAATTAGTGCTGAACTGGCTATCAGTCCTATTCTCCTTTTTTCTAAATGTTTTTTCTGCAGCTCTTTTACAGTTTCCTCAATAATACTTAAAACAGGAATGCTTGTACTATTATTTATTTCATCATAGTAGTAATGAGCTGTATGACACGCAATCACTAGCAGCTCAGCCCCCGATTTTTCTAAGCCCTTTGCCATTTCTGCTAACACCGGACCGGAGCTAGGTCCATTATCCAGAATAGCTTTTATACGACAAGGGGTTTTTGGATTGTTGTCTACAAGTACCCTTATATGCTCTTGTTCAATGCTAGCAGGTGTTGCGTCAATAATTTTTTTTAACATGTCTACTGTAGCCTCTGGGCCTAAACCACCTATTATCCCTATAACTTTATCCCGGCGTTCCACCTGGCAGTCCATAGTAACATCTCCTTGCTATCTCTAATTGCATTTAAATGAAAGGCTTATTGCTCATCCCCATAGGCAACTGCTTCTATCTCTACTAGTACCCCTTTAGGCAGAGCAGCTACTTCAACGCATGAACGGGCTGGGAAAGGTTCCTGGAAGAAAGCTGCATATACTTCATTAAACTCCCCAAATTTAGTCATGTCTTTAAGAAAAACTGTACACTTTACTACAGTATTAAATGAAGCTCCAGCAGCTTCAAGAACCTGCTGTAGATTTTCCATTACTTTTTTTGTTTGAGTTGCTACATCTGTTCCTACAATTTCACCTGTCTCTGAATCTAAAGGAATCTGCCCTGATGTATATACTATATTATTTGTTTTAATTGCCTGGGAATAGGGTCCTATTGCGACAGGAGCTTTATTAGTGCTTACAGCTATTTTTACCATTACACCGACATCCTTTCTTCTATCATCTTTTTATTATTTTACTTGTAAAGATATAATAATTATAATTAATTCTACAGGAATTATACAAGGTTTGACTTAATCCTTTTATTAAAGTTAATACCTTATACTAATCTTTCTATAAATGTAAGTACAAGTGACAGGGTAAAAAATGCAACTATCATAGACACAAAGATAGCTATTGATGATTCTTTGGCAAAGGCTTTATATTTTAGAGCAAAAACATAGACTGCAGCTCCTACTGGTGTGGCCGACATTACAATGGCTGTTATAGCCCATAGCTTCTCCAGTGGAAAAATCCATATTACCAATGCAGTAGTCACAAGGGGTTGAATAAATAATTTTAATAGTATTACTGTCACGATTTCCTTATTTGCTGTACGCATCTCGCTCAGCTCTCTAGCCTGTCTTGCCAAGCTTAATCCTAAAGCAAACAAAGCCGTAGGCGCTGCCGCTTTTGCTAAAATCCCAAAGAAAGCAGTAATTCCCGTAGGCAATTTTATATTTAATACTAAGATTGTTATAGAGGTGATAAATGCTATATTTATAGGGTTTGTAAGTAGGGTATGGAAAATTTGCTTTACAAGGTCTAGTTTCCCTTGACCCTGGTGGCTATCCTTATCCTCCTCTTGACCAGAAAACCCTATTAGCAAGGAAACTATTACTATAACTGGGATATTGTGAATGATAGTAGCCACAACGGCAGGCAAGGCTACTTCTTGTCCGTAAGCTATAATAAGTAGCGCTACTCCCATATAGCCTGTATTTCCATAGGCAGAGGACATTGCCATTATAGCTGCATTACTGAGATGCTTTTTGAAAAATACCTTGCCAATTAAGATAGCTAGTAAAAAACTAGCAAAAATTCCTCCCAGGTTTGCTCCAATAAAGTTCAAGTTTACTAAATCATTAAGGTCAACAGTTACTAGAGAGTAAAATAAGAATGCAGGTAAAGCAAAATAATAGACATAGTTATTAAGGCTCACAATAGCATCATCTTTGAACATACCCATATAACTGGCAGCTACGCCTATAATAGTAATAAAAAAAACTGGAAATAATACGTCAAAGATCATTGCTAATCCCCCACCATCTCATAATCAAATAAAATTAATTATATACAATTATTCATAATAAGTAAAAGCTTAAAAGCAGCTCTAGTATAACATTAATCTATATATGATATAAGATTGCTTACTACTTATATGATTTAAGTTCATGTAATAAAAAAGCCCTCTATAGCTTAATAGCCATAAAGAGCTTTTTTCTAATCGTCTGGCAGTGACCTACTCTCCCAGGACCCTGCGGTCCAAGTACCATCGGCGCTGAAGGGCTTAACTGCTGTGTTCGGGATGGGAACAGGTGTGACCCCTTCGCCATTACCACCAGACTTTTCAGAGTTTGTTCTCTGAAAACTAGACAGTGTA
>CAYVRD010000002.1:0-52935 GCA_964454195.1 uncultured Clostridia bacterium | reverse complement strand
AGACAGGAATTGAATTAAGCACTTCTGCTACCACTAACCCTCAGAAAGACTACGGAAATTATCTTAGAGGGAGAGCAGGTAAAGATAGTACTCCGTGAAGCTGTTGAAGCTGGTCACAAATTTTCCTTAGCAGACCTTTCCCCAGGTGATGAAGTAGTTAAATACGGTGCTGTCATAGGGATAGCTTCTTGTCCTATTTCTGTAGGCTGTCATGTTCATTTGCAAAATGTAGAAAGTAACCGGGGGCGAGGAGATAAGAGCTAGTAATCATAAAGATAAGTGATGGTGGAGGAAAACATATGCATATGGATCTAATAATAGACCTAAGCAGCAATTTATTATTAATGTTTGCTATGATTTTATTAGGCTATATAGCAAAATTAAAAAAAGAAAGCTTAGACGATATTGCTAAAATAGTGGTTGATTATGCAATACCCGCTTTAATACTCTATAGCTTTATCATCGGTTTTGATATTAGTCTTTTAAAGGATATGTATATTGCCCTGATTTTTTCGGCAGTGATAATTTTTATAGGCTATGTAATATGCTATTTGGCTATAAGAATAATTAAATTGGAGCAGGGAAAAAGAGCAGAATTTTACTTGACAGGGGCGTATGGTAATACTGGGTTTATCGGCATACCAGTAGCCTTAGCTATATTTGGTGGACAGGGAGCTCTCCTAGCATCAGTAATAGATTTCGGACATACCTTTATTCTCTTTACCTTAGGTATAGCGATCATGTTAGGCGGCCGGAGCAACAGAGATGATTTGCTAAGAAATATGATTAGTCCGCCTATTATAGCATTATTCGTTGGCTTAGGTATAAGCTTATTAAATATTGATTTACCCAAACTAGCTGTTGATGGTATAAGGATGGTTAGCGGAATGGCAACACCTTTAGCTATGCTTTTTGTAGGAGGCTTGTTATCTCAAATTAAAGGAAAAATAAAGCTATGGGATAAAAGGATAATTAGTGTCATCGCTATTAAGTTATTTATACTGCCGTTATGTATTTTGTTCCTACTAAAGCTACTAGGTTATAATGAGCTATTGTCAGGAGTAATTCTATTAGAGGCAGCAACTCCTTCTATGGTGGGAGCACCTCTGTTATATCAGAGATATGTTGGAAATGCCGATTTTTCAGCCTCTGTTGTTTTTATTACTACTTTTTTATGTATAGTTACTATCCCCTTCATCCTTTTTCTCCTTTAACCTGATATTATGACTAAATAAAAAGAAGTGGTGGCCTTGATAAGTAGAGAAGAAAAGTTTTTTACCAGCAAGGTAGGTGTAGTAATAGGTGCTGTAACAGCAGCATCTCTCTGGGGCAGTGCTTTTCCCTTCATGAAGCTTGCCTATGCTATTTTGGATATACAGGAGAAGGATATTTTTGAGCAGCTAGTATTTTCTAGTCACAGATTCTTGTTAGCGTCGCTCTTAATTATTGGCTATTTATTTTTGACTAAGGGATATACCCCTGTGGAGAAAAAAGACTTAAAGGCCTTATTTAAGGTAGGCTTTATACTCACATTCTTGCAGTATTTCTTCTTTCCCATTGGCATCGCTTACAGCACTGGAATTCAAGGATCAATTATCTCAGGAACCCTAACCTTCTTTCAGGTTATACTAGCCCACTTTATGCTAGCTAATGACAGCCTAAATTGGAGAAAAGTGATTGGCTTATTAGTTGGTTTTACTGGGGTCATACTTGTAAATCTTAGCCGGGGCGATTTACAGCTTGATTTTGGAATAGGCGAGCTATTTATATTGATGGCCATGTTTTTAGGAGCGCTGGGAAATGTCTTATCTAAGCAATACGCTCCAACCATGGACTTAGTTTACCTTTGTGGCTATCAAATGCTATTCGGCTCTCTAGGGCTATTAGTATTAGGTAGTGTTAAAGTAGGAGTGCTGCCCTTCATTTACAGCGGAAAAGCTTTATTAGTGTTACTATACTTAGGATTTCTTTCAGCCTGTGGATTTATTCTTTGGAATAAAGTGATAAAGTACAACTATGTAGGAAAAGTGTCTCCCTATCTGTTTTTTATTCCTGTAACTGGGGTAACCCTTTCTACTGTATTGCTGGGAGAAGTTCCTCACCTAAATAGTCTATTTGCCTTAATCTTAGTTATTATTGGTATTTTAATTGTAAATTACAAACAGAAGAATAAAGAGGAATTAAGTCGGGGCGGAATCAAAACTCTCTAGTAGTAAATTAGGAGTGTGAATGAATTGATAACTAGAGATACGTTTATAAGAGGGGGCAAAAACGGCCTCAACACAATGTGGCTACTAGGAAAGGTAATTGTGCCAGTTTATACTCTAGTAGTATTTTTAAGCCATACAGGTATTTTAGAATGGATAGCTGAGTTAATGAAGCCTATTACTAAGATAGTAGGTCTCCCGGGAGAGGCTGCCTTGGTCTTAGTTATTGGGAAAGTACTCAACATCTATGCAGCCATAGGAGCCATATTATCGCTATCCTTTAATGCAAAAGAGATCGCTATAATCGCTATAATGCTCACTATCTCCCATAGCTTGCTTGTTGAGACAGCCGTAGGAGTGAGAACTGGTATTAGAGGCTGGTATTTAAGCAGTCTGCGCCTAGGAGTAGCTTTTATAACTGGAATAGTCATGAACTTGATTCTTTAAATTGGGGATGAGATAATGCTTGACTTTATCATAGAGGTGTTAAAGGAAGGAATAGGAGGAAGCTTAAGTCAGCTGCTAGCTATCGCTAAAATTGTATTTCCCTTGATGATTTTCATTGAAATAACAAAGGACTTAAAGCTACTAGACAAAATAAGCGATATTTTTCAGCCAGTAACCAGCTTTTTTAAGCTGTCTGGTAAAGCCAGCTTTCCCCTGTTAGTAGGAATAGTCTTTGGGTTAACCTACGGGGCAGGAGTTATAATTCAATACGTAAAAGAAGGTCATTTAAATGCACGGGAGTTAATAATAATTAACACCTTTTTAGCCCTATGCCACGCATTAGTAGAAGATACCCTTCTATTTATGGTAGTTGGCGCAAGCGGCACTATGCTGATAATAACGAGGCTGATTATTGCCATTATAGTGACAGCAATTGTGGCCCGAGTAATAACCGATGACAATATAGCTAATACCCTTCTTATTAATCCTCATAACTTAAAGACGGAGAATCAAGGACTTCCTAGATAATAGCTTTTATAAGAAACTTAAAATTATAAAAAATTAGAAGAGAGAAAGGATGAAGACCATTGAAAATTACCTCTATTGAAACTATTCAAGTTCCTGAGCATCCCCATTTACTCTGGGTGCAAGTACACACAGATCAAGGAATTACAGGATTAGGAGAGACCTTTCCCCGGCCAGCATCTTCCCGGAGAATAATTCACGATGTAATTGCCGACATTGTTATTGGGAGAAGTCCGTTAGAAATTGAAAGAATCTATCAAGATATTTTTCAAGCTATTCACTATCATGGCTATGCAGGAGCAGAAATGCGAGCCTTGAGTGCTGTTGATATTGCCTTATGGGACATTTTAGGCAAAGTTACTAACCAGCCAATCTATAACCTACTTGGTGGAAAATGCCGAGATGAAATACCAATCTATAATACTTGTGTAAGCCACGGAGCTTATAAAGACAGGGAGATGTTTTTAGAAAGTCCAGGAAAGCTGGCAGAAGACTTGCTAAAAGATGGCATTAAGGCAATGAAAATATGGCCCTTTGATGAGTTAAGCGTACCAACATTAGGTCAATCCATATCTAATCAGTTATTAGAACAAGGGATAAAGATCGTCAGAGAAATTAGACAAGCGGTTGGAAATGAGATTGAAATAGCTATGGAAGGACATTGCTGTTGGAATGTTCCAGCTGCTATTAAAATAGCCCATGCATTAGAGGAGTACAATATTATGTGGCTGGAAGATATGGTTCAAGCTGATCATACTGACAGTCTGGTACAATTGCGGCAAGCTACCAAAACACCCATCTGCGCAAGTGAGAGACTGTTTTCTAGATTTCAATTTTTGCCTTTGATGGAGAAAAAGGCTGCAGACATTATAATGCCAGACATAACTTGGACTGGTGGTATTTCAGAAGTGAAGAAGATTGCTATATTAGCCTCTGCCTTTCAATTGCCAATAGCCCCCCATAATTGTGGTGGACCTATTATGAGCTTAGCAAATGCCCATATATGTGCCAATATCCCAAACCTCTTTATTTGTGAAACAGTACGGGCATTTTATAACACCTACTTTGAAAAGCTAGTAACTCAGCCAATCCAAATTAAGAACGGACAAATGCAGCTACCTGAGGGAGTTGGAATTGGTGCTGAATTAAAGCCAGAGGTTTTATCGCGAGCAGACATTATAAGAGAGCGTTCAGAAAAAATTAGTGGTGGCAGCCACTGGGCTGCTGGCGACCCTTGGAAGGACGATTTAGGCAACAATTTTTAAAGGAATACAGAGCACCTAAAAACGGAGAATAATCAATCCTGTTTTAGTCCCTCAAACTACGGTTTGGGGGATTATTTTTGTTTATGTTTGTCATAATCCTATACCTACAAAGTGGCTAAAAGGATTATTTTGTTATGAGGTCGAATACTGGCATATAGAAACCGGATTTAATAATCAGGAGGTTGAGTATGGAGTTTTCCCAAAGTGATTTGCTGTTTGCTTTTAGTCTTACCTTGTTAGCTGGCTTATCCACTGGCATTGGCAGTGCTTTTGCTTTTTTCACTAAGCAGACAGATCAGCGTTTTTTGTCTGGAGCATTAGGTTTTTCTGCGGGAGTGATGATTTATGTATCCTTCATGGAGATTATTCCCAAAGCTAAAGAGTCATTAGAAGTGGTTTATGGTCCTAGCCAAGGCTATTGGGTTACCACCATAGCCTTCTTTGGGGGGATAGCTTTGATAGCCCTGATTGACAAACTGGTGCCCTCGGGTGAAAATCCCCACGAAATACGAGATGTATCGGATATGAAAAGTGCCAAGGTAAAAGATCCAGCTTTAATGAGGATGGGCATGTTTTCTGCCCTAGCTATTGCCATTCATAACTTTCCTGAAGGGTTAGCCACCTTTATCGCTGCTCTTCATGATCCAGTTCTGGGAATCAGCATTGCAGTAGCTATTGCCATACACAATATTCCCGAGGGAATTGCCGTGGCTGTCCCTATCTATTATGCTACTGGAGACCGCAAGAAAGCCTTTACTTTTTCCTTTCTATCTGGCCTATCAGAACCATTAGGGGCAATTGTGGGATTCTTCCTTTTGATGAACTTTTTTAGCGATGCAATGCTTGGCATTGTCTTTGCTAGTGTGGCGGGCATTATGGTTTATATATCTTTGGACGAATTATTGCCAACTGCAGCAAAATATGGTGAGCACCATATCTCCATTTACGGACTAATTCTGGGCATGGCAGTAATGGCCATTAGTCTGCTGTTGTTTGCTTAGTATTATGTTTTAATGTCCCTCAGACTTCGGTTTGAGGGAGTTTTTTTATGACAGGACCTAGGGACGTTTCGGGTGTCTTTTTCTTGTGTCCCAGGGTGGGTCGTATTATTATTCAGATTTAGCTGCTTATGGGGTACTTTTTTTTATACTAGGCAGGGATGAAGAATACTGCAAAGAAGATATAACTCAAAGATACTTTCAAAACAAGGGGCTGATTTGGTGATGAAAAATGAGAGCAACATTAGCTTTCTATCTACCAAGCTAAAAATGCCTATACCTAGAAAAAACTATGTTGTGCGGAAAGCCTTATTGAGTAAGCTAGAGGCTATAATAGAGCATAGGGTTACACTAATTCAAGGAGCGGCAGGGAGTGGCAAGACAACTTTGGTGTCGTCATTCATCAAAGAAAGGGATATAGCAAACTACAGCTGGCTTACAATTGATCCAGGCACTGCTGCTATGGCCTTCTGGCATTACTTTATAGAAGGTATTAAAGGTTTTTTGAGAAATAAAAATGAATTTCTAGACACTTTATTTTCAACCATGGGCTCAAAAGAGGACATGGGAGAATTCCTAGTCATGCTGATTAATCAATTGAATATTGCAGATGAAGTTTTCATAGTTCTAGACGACTTTCATCATGTCACTGATCAAGTTTTGCTGGGGACAATAGAATTTTTTATCAAGAATGCTCCTGAAAACGTACATCTGGTTATTATAACCAGGGAAAAGCCTACTATTTATTTAGGATATTTGCAGATGTCCGGTCAGCTGTTGGAGCTAAGTGACGATGACTTAAAGTTTTCCCAGGCTGAATCATTGGATTTTTTAACAAAAACATTAAACCTCCAATTAGATAGTCAGCGGCTTACTATATTTAGTGATTTAGCTTCAGGCTGGGTAGGAGGACTGCAGCTTTTAGCCTTGGCTATGGGCAACAAACATAATAATGACCTTCAGGATATCAAGGTGCTTAACAAATATGTAGTAGATTATCTTTCTCACGAGATTTACTCAGGGCTGCATCCTGAGGAAAGAGACTTTATTGTTAAAACATCTATCTTAAGCTATTTTAATGAGCCTATTTGCAATATGGTGCTGGAAGCAGAGCATACGCAGCACTTAATTGATAGACTGCAGGAAAAAAACCTATTTATCATAGCAGTTAATGATGGCCAGGCATATCGGTATCACCCTTTGTTTGGGGAATTTTTGAAGCTGAAATTTTCAAATTTTAGTACTGAACAAAAAAAGACTATTCACCTTAGAGCTGCCAAAGCCTATGAACAAGCAGGAGATTTAAGCCAATGTATTGCTCATTACTTTACTGTAGAGCAATTCTCTGATGCACTTGAAGTAATCGGCAAAATGGGCCAAAACCCCAGTGGATGGGTTTATTTGAGCCAAATTCCCTTGCCCTTGTTAGGGCAAAATAAGGAACTTCTGGTCCAACGCTTTTTTTACCATTACTGTAATAGCCAACTGGACCAGTGCCGCGAGACAATTAATTATTTAAGCCAGGAACCAGAAAATCTTTTTGCTCAGCAACTAGCTTGCTTTGCTGAGGCAGTGCTGGAGCAACGTCAATTAGAGGATGATTTAGATTTTCTGATCGATATGGCGGAGCTAAATTTTGGCGATGTAACTAAGGCTATTGTCTACTTGAAAATTGCCGCATTATTAGCAATACAGAACAAGCATAAAAGCTCTTTGGCACTCACAGCAAAAGTTTTAGAGCTGGAAAAAAAGCTAAATAATCATTTTTTAAGGCTTTCAGCTCTTACGTTGCAGGTCCAAAATAAAGAGGAATTAGGCGACATAAACCAGTTGCTTATAGATTATGAAGAAATATTTCGGCTAATTAAGGATAATCCCATACTAGGCTCGATAGCTGCCAATAATTATATTCATATATCTGGTATCTATATGAAGAGCTATAGCTTAGGCATGGCAGAGCGCTATCTAACAAAGGCCAGGGAGTTAATTAGTGAAAGCAATCCTATTATAGGCATGTACTATAATTTAAGTCTGATTGAGTTGAAATGTCTGGCGGGAGAAACAGAAAAGGCCAAAGAGCTACTAAATCTTAAGCTGACAGAGCTACAACAATACAATTTGTTTTTCCCTATCATTCTTAAGCAGCTGGTTTATCTTAAAGCTAATCAACAGAGGCTTGAGCAGTTTATAGACATTTGCTACAACCTTCTGGATCAAAACAACTTGCGATTAGAAGAAAAGCTTTTGTTCGGGCGGATACTGCTGCTGCGAGAAAAAACTGAAGAGGGACTGGGACTCATCAACAGTGCTCTGGGGTTTTCTAGGCTGCATGGAATAAAGCTGTATTTAATTCAAGGCTTGCTTCTAAAAATGGTTGGGTTGGAGTCCCAAGAGCAGGTGGAGGAAGAACAGTTGCTCAATTTATTAAAGGAAGCAATTAGCCATAGCTGGGAAAACCATATTGTCTCACCCTATGTATTTGAAAAAAAGTTGGTCAGTAAATACCTAGAAAAACTCAGAAAAGAGAGAATAACCGAATTAAGTATTGGTGAGAAGAGCTTTATCTGCCAATTGTCAGATATTGTTGGTGATAGAGAGGAGCGGCGGCTTTTAAGCCAGCGTGAGCTAGAGGTATTGTTGGTTTTGGCTACGGGAGCTAGCAATAAAGCAATTGCAGATACCCTAATAATTTCCATCGCCACTGTCAAAACCCATATTATAAATATTTACTCCAAGCTTCAGGCATCTAATAGGGTGGAAGCCATTGAAAAAGCTAAAAGTCTTGGACTCATCCCATAAATCAACCTCAATAATTCAACCTCTAGGTTGATTTATTATTTGCCTGCTAAAGCTAAAATAGACTCAAAGAAAGCTTTAGGAGGAAAATAAAATGGGTGAAATTAAAATTATCCAAGCTAATGAAAAAATGATCAGTGACATTGCTTATGTATTTGCAGAAGCCTTTAAGGATGAAAGCATCAACAAATATATTTATGACTTTTCTCGAGAGGACACTAAAGAGCGTTTGCAGCGTTCAATTTCAATGGAGGCAAGGCTGAGTATGGAATCCCAGGAGCAAATTATAGCAGCCGTAAAAGGTGACAAAGTTGTGGGGTTTGCCCTTCTTAAAAAGAGCATAAGAGAATCAATACTGCGTAAATTTAACAAAACATTTAAGAGGCTTTATTACGCTTTGCCCTTGCTTGCAAGAATGAATTTTTTGAGAATCTGGCAAGCAAGGAAAGCCTTTACTCCTTCACAAAAGATTAGTCAGCCTTATTTGACTCTGGCTGGATTGGCGGTCCATCCTGAGCACCAAGGGCAAGGGATAGGGAAAATGCTGCTTAAGGAAGTGGAGCTAATTAGCGAACGGGACCAAGCTATTGACGGTGTGTATCTCTATACTGGGGATTTGAAAAACAAGCTGCTGTATGAGCTTTCAGGCTATGAGCTGATGGAGGAGCGTCAGGGAGGAGAGCTAACTGTCTACCATATGTTTAAAGACAAAAGAAGCAGGATTAATGTGGAATGTATAAACTGAGTAAGTGGGAGTGAGAAGATGAACAAACTGAGAAGAACATTAGCATATATTTTGCTTCTATGCTTTGCATTGGTATTGTTTCCAGGCATGTGCATAAAACCGGCATTCGCTACTACTCCAAAGCTTAACGCCAGTGACGTGGAGCTTTTTTTGGATACTATAATCGTTCAGCAGATGGAGAAGCATAATATACCTAACCTGACAGTTTCAATCGTATATGGTGGAGAGATACTAGTGGCAAAAGGCTTTGGATATGCGGACTATGAAGCAAAAATACCTGTAGATCCAGAGCAGACACTATTTAGAATTGGGTCCACGTCAAAGCTATTTACTTGGACAGCTGTTATGCAGCTGGTAGAGCAAGGGAAGCTAGATTTAGATAAGGATATTAATCAGTATCTAGACTTTGAGATTCCTGACAGACTTGAAACCAGAAGAGGACAATCTAAGCTTGAGCCTATTACCATTAGACATTTAATGTCCCATACCCCAGGATTTGAAGATTATATGTCCGATGTTTTTTCAATTTCTGAGGATAGCCTAATTCCTCTAGCCCAGCAAGTTCGAGAAAATAGGCCTGCCAGGGTTTTCCCCCCTGGTGAGGTTACTGCCTACTCAAATTATGGGACGTCACTAGCTGGCTATATTGTGGAGTTGATGTCGGGGGTACCCTTTGCCCAATATATTGAGGAAAATATATTTACACCCTTGGGTATGACTAATAGTACATTTCGTCAGCCACCTCCTAGAGGATTGGCTGATAATATGTCTAAGCCCTATCGCTATGTGAACGGAGTATTTAGGGAAGCCAAGTTTGAGTTCCTTTCTGAGCCAGCAGGCAGCATGAGCAGTAGTGCCTTAGATATGGCTAAGTTTATGCTGGCCTATCTTCAAGGGGGACAATATAAAGAAGCTAGAATTCTAGAAGAAGAAACCGTGCAGAGAATGTTTGCTGAGAGATTCACCCAGCATCCCCGCCTAAATGGTATGGCCCATGGATTTATTAAAACTACTTTCAATGGCCTAGAAACCTTTCACCACCCTGGAGGAACTATGCTTTATGACACCGGACTTTATTTGATACCCGATAAGGATTTAGGATTCTTTATCTCCCATAGTGGGGGAAATTATCTGGTGAACACAGAGATATTTCAGGATTTTTTAGACCGATATTTTCCAGCTGAGGCAATAGCGGCACCTGCTCCTACTAAAGGGATGTCTGAACGGTCTAAGGAATTTGTGGGAGAATACTATCAAAATAGAAGGTCCTTCACTACCATGGATGCTCTGTTAGGTATTTTAATTGGCGTAATTCAAGTTGAAGCAGATAATGAGGGGTATTTACTTGTTACTCACTTAGGTGAAACAAATAGATTCGTGGAGGTAGAACCAGGAGTTTACTTTAATCTGCGGGAAGGACGAAGCATTGATTACGGGGGAGACTTTAGAACCATTGTCTTTGGTACCGACCCCCTGGGGAAAACTATGCTTATGTCCGATGGCCCTATGAGCTACTCCAGGGCCGCATGGTATGAGAGTAGAGGCCTGACATTCTTGATGATCATTTCCTCAATGCTATTCATAATTGGAAGTATGCTCTATTGGGCTGTTCAAATGATCTTCAGGCGTGAAGAGTCAAGGGAGTTGAAATGGGCTAAAAGAGTAGCAGTACTACTAGGAATGCTAACCCTAGCTTTTCTAATAGGGCTTATTGCAGGCAGTGAAGTAGACCCTGTATACGGTTTTCCAGTGTCAGCATATACACCACCTTCTGCATTCACTATGTGGCTTGATTTAATACTGCACAATGCTATAGTTTTCATGTCCGTGGGAGTAGTAGCATTTACAGTGATTTTATGGTTGAAGAGCTATGGGCAGCTAGCAGGCAGAATTCACTATACTATTTTCGCCATGTTTTCGGCAGCGTTAGCATGGATATTCTATTTTTGGAATTTGATTTAGCAGGGTAGCATTTTATTTGCAAAGGAGATTCTAGATAATGAATAAGCACTACATGATTGACAAGGTAGCAATTACAGTTGGGTCGTTATTTTTTCCTAAATATTTTCGTGATGGTGTAGAGAGTGTAATTTTTCAAGAGCATTTACAAGCCATTAAAATGAATGTACCAAAGCTTAATTTTGAAAAAAGTGAGTACAGCTTAACTTCATCAACAAAAATTGGCGAAATATCTGCAGGCTTTCGCTTGGCTCAGTGGTTGGGGAAGGAATTTCCTACAATCATTTATCATCATGGAGCTAGTGAGATACCCTTTGATTATGGGTTTAAAAGAATATTTCCGCTAGACAAAGAGCATATAGCTGCTAACTTGTTTTTAATTAGAGCAGCTTATCATGACAATAGAAAAAGCTTCATGAGCGGCATGTCCAAAACGGAAAACTGGTTAGTGATGATGGCTAACTCTGTGAAAATAATCGAAGGGATTATCCAACAGGTTGGAGATAGCACTGCAAAACAAGGTAGTGAAGCTAGCTCAATTACAGTAAGTGGGACTAGTCTTGGAGGATTTATTACCAACTTGCACCATATTCATTACAACAGTGCAGATAAATACAGGCCACTATTAGCAGGAACGGCAATGCATGATGCTTTTCTTAACTCTGTCTATAGTAGAAGTGTAGCTAAAGCAGCCTTGGCGCAACCTATTTTAATGAGTAAGCTTTTTGATTTTCAAAGAGACTTTGCCAAGCAAAACAACGAAAATGTCTTTCCTTTGCTAGCAAAACAGGATGGCATTATTCGCTATGACATCCAAAAAAATTCCTATAACGGCTTAGAAATAGCAACTATAGATAAGGGTCATACAACAGGAGCATTAGCATACGATCTCCTGCGTCAGCATATTTTAAAACCTTAAATCAACCTCTAAATCAACCCAAAGGTTGATTTTCTTTTTTTGTTGCAAGTTAAAATAAGTCCCCAGCTCTCTTGTGTTTTTGTTTTAACCTGTTTACTGTTTATCTTTTCAATCTTTAAAATAAAAAAAGACTATGTGATTAGGGAAAGTTAAAGTAAGATATAGCTAAGAGAGTGTAAAGCCTTGGAGGGAGAGCAAGAGAGCATGAACATATTACTAAACCTTGTCTGGAAGGATTTTAAGAGAAATAGGGTTATCACAATTGCCCTAGCGGTATTCCTTATCCTGGCAGTCCTTTTGATGGCAGGTGGATTAAGAACCACTGTTACAATGATATCTTCACTGAATGGGCTAAATGAACTGGCTGTGCCCCCTGACTATCTACAGATGCATAAAGGAACCTATGATGAGAAAGCCTTTGAGAGCTTTGTGGAAAAACATGATTATATTAAAGATTCGCTGATAGTCAAGATGCTAAATATCAGTAATGCAAAGATTATACACCAGGGTGAAACGCTGGAAAAGACCTTGATGGATAATGGATTCATTACTCAGAATGAGAGATTTGATTTACTCCTTGATATGGATAATGAAATTGCTGTTGTTAGGGAAGGGGAAATCGGGGTTCCCGTTTATTATGGTCAGGAGCTTGGTATTCAGGTTGGAGATGTGATTACATTACTTGAAGGGGATTTCCGAAAGGAGCTTACTGTCTCAACAATTATTCGGGACCCGTCAATGAATGCGGCACTGGCATCTTCAAAGCGATTCTTAATTAGTCAGGCAGATCTTGATGAGATAAGTCAGCACATGGGAGAATGGGAATACAGCTTTCAGTTTCTGTTAGAGGAAGGTGCGTCTACGGCAATTTTGCAGAAGGACTATCTGGATGCGGGAATGCCAGCTAACGGTGTTGCCATAACGGGTAGCATTCTGACTCTTATAAATGCTTTTTCTCATGGATTAGTAGCATTTATAATCATTGCTATAAGCATATTTTTAATAATGATAGCGGCCCTGTGCTTATCTTATATTATTCGGGCAACCATGGCAGAAGAGAATTACACCATCGGTGAAATGAAAGCAATTGGATTTCCAGGTAAAGCAATTGAGAGGTTATATCTGGTTAAATATTTAATACTTATGCTGCTAGCTGCAGTGGTGGGTTATCTGGCAGCCATTCCATTAGGAGACTTCTTTTCCTCCTCGGTTGTCCTGTACTGTGGATATGGTACTGGTGAGTGGATGAAATGGGTCTTTCCTTTAATCGGGGTACTCCTACTCAGCCTGGCTGTAATGCTGCAATGTGGCAAAATCATTCATGAGAATCTGCAAAGTACTGTTGTAGAGCTGATGCACGGGAAAGAGAACGTAAAGAAAGAAGGGCATTATAATCTACCTTCTACAGGATTGAGGTATCCCAATCTTACGATAGCATTGGGTGAGCTGAAATGCAAATGGAAGGAATACTCCCTGATCTTTTTTGTATTCGTATTTTCCTCCTTTTTGATTCTCCTGCCAATAAATATGAAGAATACAATTGAAAATCCATCTTTCATCACTTATATGGGAGTGGGAAAATCTGATATTCGTATTGATATCCAGTACAGCGAAAAGCTTCATGAGCAAAGAGATGCGGTTGTTTCCTATCTAGAAAATGATTCGGAAATTGAGAAGTTTGTAATTTACCGTAACGGATATGTACAGCTTCAGCATGGAGACGGAAAATGGGAGTATCTACGGGTGGAGAATGGTGATCAGTCTGTTTTCCCATTGGAGTATCTTGAGGGAAGGGCACCCATTGACAACAATGAAATAGCGCTATCTTATCTAATTGCTTCAGAACTAGGAAAGGAAGTTGGCCAGTCCCTAGCGGTTATCTACCAAGGTGAAGAGCTATTCTTTAACGTCTGCGGCATTTATCAGGATATTACTTACGGTGGTAAGACTGCCAAAGCAGCTATTGATTTTGCCGAAAATGACGTGGAAGTCTATATAATTTATTTAAATGTCTACCCGGGTGTAGCCATTGGGGATAAAACGGAGGAGCTGAGAAGTATTCTGACAGGCAGTAAAATAACTCCCGTAAGCCAGTTCGTTTCCCAGACTCTTGGCGGTATTACCGATAATATGAGTCTGGTGGGAGGTGCAGCCACCCTGATTTCATTGCTGTTGATCATCCTGATTACCGCCATGATTTTGCAGCTTATTACAGCCAGGGAGCATAGTGCAATCGCAATTAAAAAGGCAATTGGTTTTTCCAACCGGGATATCCGGATACAGCTGGGATTACGGATCCTTGCGATTCAGTTTGTGGCAATCATTGTGGGGACGATCCTAGCCAACTTTTTGGGAGAAGTTATTTTTGGAGGGATACTTTCTTCTATGGGTGCATCAAAAATAACTATGCTGGTGAATCCGGTTACAGCCTATCTTCTTTCCCCGGCAGCCCAGCTATTTGTAGCCTTTATAACGGTGCTTTTTGGCACAAAGGCTGTCAGAAGCTATCATATCAGAGATCAAATAATGGAATAGGAGTAGAGCCATGATAAAAGTTGAACATATTAGTAAGCTAATTAAAAAATCTCAGATATTACATGACGTGTCTTTTGAAATAAAAAAAGGAGATTTCGTTGCAGTTATGGGGCCTTCTGGTTCCGGTAAATCAAGCCTGCTATATAGCATTAGTGGTATGGATAGGATTAGTAGCGGTAGAGTACTGTTTGAAGGAATAAATATATCTGAACTGCAGGAAGATGAATTAGCCAGTCTTCGATTGACTAAAATGGGCTTTGTTTTTCAGAGACCCCAGCTGCTAAAAAATCTAACTATCTATGACAACATTATCTTACCCGGTCTTGTAGCCAAAAGAGAAGCTGCTGATAAAATAAGAAAGCGGGCATCAGATTTAATTAGCAGGATGGATATTCAAGGAATAGAAGGGCGGGATGTCCGGGAAGTTTCGGGTGGACAGCTGCAACGGGCTTCCATTTGCCGGGCAATGATTAATAACCCTGAAATTCTGTTTTTGGATGAACCCACAGGAGCGCTGAATTCCGGTGCCACAGATCAAGTATTAGCTATTCTAGAGGATTTAAACCGCGATGGAATGACCATAATGACCGTCACTCATGATCCCTATGTGGCAAGTAGAGCAAAATCAGTACTCTATATTAGGGATGGACAGCTTGCTGCCTGTAAGGAATTTAAAGTGGGGGCAGATCGCCAAAGGGAATTAGAAGAATGGTTAAAAAAATTAGATAAATAAAAGTAGTCTCTTTCGTTAAACGAAAGAGACTTGAAATGTGTTTATAAGTAATATAGCTTTACGAGCCGATGACTGCATCTATCTCTATTTCCACCAGCTGGCTGGGTCGGTTTAGGGCCGAGATTCCTACTAAGGTGCACAGGGGCTTAATATCTTTGAAAATTTCTGAGTAGGCTTGGATGTACTCCTTAGTGCGGCTCATGTCTGTGGCATAGATTTTTACCTTGATGACCTCCTCCCTCTGGGCGCCAGCGTCGTTTAAAAACCCAAGCATTTTTTCTAGAATAAATTTTGTTTGGGCATATCCGTCTCCCTCTCCGTATACGCTTCCGTCGGGTAGAACTGAGGTGGTGCCGCCCACATAGACAAAGGGGCCCACCTTGACAACACGACTATAGCCCACCTTTTCTTCCAGTGGCGCACCTGAGGAATAGCTGCTTCTTTTCAAGTCCATAAATTTTCATCCTTTCGTAACTAAGTTTTTTTATCCTTTGGGACCAAATCGATTATACCTAAAGGCATCCAGGGATAGGTAGGGCTGTTGGTCTGTTATCAGTTGAGCCAACAGCCTGCCCACTGAAGGAGCTATGCCATAGCCGTGGCCACTAAAACCACAGGCCAAGGTTAAACCAGGCACCTCATCTACTCTACTTAATACAGGCACATGATCTGCTGTATCATCGATAAATCCAGACCAGGTTCTAATCACTGCTGTCTGAGCTAAAGTAGGGAAATACTTGAGGATGGCTCGACAGATGTGTGGAACTGTAATAGGAGTGCTGACCGGGTTTGTTTTTTCTGCTGCAAAGGGCTCTAGTCCGGTCATGCCGCCAAACACAAAGGAACCATGAGTAGTTTGGTGACCGTAAAAATCTGATGCTGCTGTGCCTATCATCTGCGGAAACATGGGGGGCTGTTGGTCGGTTACCAGGGTCTCTGTGAGAACGCTCAGCATGGGAATATCTAACCCTACTGTTTGGGCTAGAGGGCGAGAGCTTAAGCCTGCTGCCAGCAGTACCTGGTCACTCCAATATTGGGCCTTGTCTGTTTGCACACCACTGACCTTACCTTTGATGAGATTAATTGATAGAACCTCTTCACCAGTGACAAAGGATACCCCCAGTTCTCTAGCCCGCTTGTAATAAGCCAGGGTAGATCGCATAGGATTTCCATGGCCGTCGGTAGGGCAATAGCTGGCTGTAATCACTTCTTCTGATACTTGGGGACATATTTCACGTATCTCCTCTGGCCCAATCATCCTTAGGTCTAAGCCAGCTGCCTGACCTTGATCAACTATTTTTTCCAGGGTGGCTTTATGAGCCTCAGTTTTACCCAGGCGCAGGTTGCCTTTTTGTACGTACTCAACGTCTACCCCCAGTTCCTCAGATAGGCTTGGCCATAGGTTTTTTACTGCATCCATGGCTAAAGGTAGCTCCCGTAAATCCCGGGCAGACTGCCGAATTCCCCCACCGTTGCGACTGGAAGCGCCCCAGCCAATGTCTTCCTTTTCTAACACCAAGGAAATAATGCCCTGTTTGGCCAGATAGTAGGCAGTAGCACATCCAATAATGCCGCCACCGATAATTATTACGTCTGCCGTTTTCACTTGGTTTCACCACCTTTGCTGGAGCTGATGCTGTCACTGGCGTAAACAGCCATAGGAATAGGACGGTTAGGTGGTCGAGAGGTTGGCAAAGCAATATCTCCTGGAGAAAGTCCTAGCTCTCTGGCCAAAATACCTCGCACTAATCTGTGGCAAGTCTGGCCTTGACATAGGCCCATACCCGTTCGCAAATATTTTCTTAATTCGTTCATGGTGTGCATGCCCGCATGGATGGCTGCTCTAATTTGACCTTTAGTTATTTCCTCACACCTGCAGATTAGTAGATGGTCGTCAGGCTGAGAGATAAAAGGCGGATTATTTTTTGCTAAGGTTCTGTCTAATCTACTCATCTCAACATACTCCTTCCTCTGTCCAAGGAATAAAATAGCGGACTGTCATAGCCAGTGACTGAGGCACTTGAATTGTAACGATGGCTGTTTGATCCATGGCCTTTGCTGTTTTGACCTTAACTACCTGAGCCTCTCCCACTACCTGACCTCCCCTGTCTAATGCTTTTCCCTTGTGACCTGGCTGGGGTAGGGGATACTCTTCATAAGGAATTGAGATTGCTGCCAAGTGGGCATCATGTCCTCTATCTACCAAAAAAATAGCTTGACCGGGGCAGGAGGCTACGCACATGCCACATCCGTTACAAGAGCTAGCTTGGTTTACCACGGGTAAATTAGTAATCCGTTGGCCCACTTGGATGCAGCCTTTTTTGCACACATCTTGGCAAGGATCGCAGGGAATATTTTGAGTACATTCTACTACTGGAAATACCCCATTGGCATCAGTAGAAATAGATGCTCCTGGAAACATGGCTAGCTCCTGCTCCAGTAAATAGCCATTTACCATTAGGCTATGGGATAGGGAGTATCCCTCATCGGTGGCAGCTAAATCGGTTCGACCTTTATTTTCATGACAGAACTGTCCTGCTCTTAGCTGAGATAGGGAGTGGCCCAATTGTTCAAAGGTAGCTGTAAACTCGGATTCCTGAAGATAGCCCTGGGCTCGGGCAATGGCTATTCCCGCAATTTTTCCTTGAATCATAGCAGAGCTGGCTTCTTCAATACCCGCCACATCTCCTGCCACATAGATGCCAGATACAGAGGTTTCTCCATATTCATTGGTTGCAGGAACTAGACCGCCTTTACAAGATACATCTTCCACCAGGCAGCCAGCCATTTTGGCCAACTGTACTGAAGGAGTCAATCCCACAGCTAAGCAAACCGTGTCTACAGCTAGCTCTTGCTCAGTGCCAGGCAAGACAGACCAGTTTTTATCAACTTTAGCAATAACAGCTTTTTCCACTTTCTCAGTGCCGTAAGCACCCACTATAGTGTGGGATAAATAGAAAGGAACTCCCATTCGGGCTATTTTGGCTGCATGTACTCCGTAGCCACCTATGACAGGGGCAGCATCTATTACTCCTGCTAGCTGACAACCTGCTTGTAAAAGCTGATAGCCCACCACTACACCTACGTTGCCTGAGCCTACCATGAGGATGTTTTGCCCAGGCTTAATACCGTGGATATTCATCATGGTCTGAGCTGCTCCTGCTCCCATCACTCCCGGCAAAGTCCAACCAGGAAAGGGAATCATGTTTTCAGATGCTCCCGTAGCTATGACAATGCTATTAGCCCGGTAGTGGAGGATGGTATCATTTTGCATTACAGATATTTCTTTATTTGGAAACAAGCCAATTACTGTGGCATTTAGCTCTACCTGAACTCCTAGCTGTTGAGCTTCTGCCAACAGCATCTGGCCGATTTTAAAGCCTCTGATTTTTGCCTTGTGTTCTTTTGAGCCAAAAAACTTATGAATCTGTTTAAACAGCTGTCCTCCCGGCCGATCATTTTCATCGAACACCAGAGTGCTCATGCCCTTTGAGGCGGCAACAATGGCAGCTGAGAGGCCAGCGGGTCCTGCACCTATGACAATAACATCATATCTTTTCATATGGCCTCATCCTTATTCGATTTTATCCCGTATTGGGTCTGAACCTGCATGCCTTCTTCAAGGGGGGTGACACAAGTACGAACGTTGGGCTTGCCGTCTACTACCATAACGCAGTCAGTGCAGCGGCCAATGGCGCAAAAAACGCCTCTAGGCTCTTGACGCACAGCGGTATATCTATGGGTAATAATGCCGTTAGCCTTTAGCGCCACAGAGATTGGTTCTCCTTCAAAGCCTTCTAACAGCTTGCCATCGTGGTAAAAGCTGACCCTTCGCCCCTTATCAATTAATCCTAAGACCGGGTGATGAGCTATTCTCATATACAACAGCCCCCTTTATGACTTTCTCCAAAGCCGTAACGTTGACCAAATACTAAATCTGTTCCCACTAAGGGAATGCCGGTCATGGCGGAGGCTTCAATAGTTAAAGCTCGCAAGTCTTCCCGTTCTAAGTTTTTTAGCTTTGTTTTTCCTGCAGCCTTTGCTAGGAGCACAGCCTCGCAGGTTATGGCTTTGATATAATTGGCTACTCTCTCAGCAGCCAAGTCTATATCTAGTCTTTCTCGTAGCTCTGGCTTTTGAGTGCCAATGCCGTAGGGGCAGATGCCTGTATGACACCTTAGACAGACTCGGCAACCCATGGCCACCATGGCACCGGTACCAATGGCCACAGCGTCAGCTCCCATGGCTAGAGCCTTTGCCAGGTCAGCACCGTCTTTGATGCCCCCAGAGATGATAATGCTAAACTGATCTTTGATACCCATTTCCTCTAAGGTTCGCACGGCCTGTACCAAGGCGGGCATGGTGGGAATACCCAGGTGGTCTGTCGCCATTACTGGAGCAGCCCCTGTTCCCCCTTGAGCTCCATCAATGATGATGCCATCTACTCCAACCTTGAAGGCTATCTTCACATCCTCCTTAACTCTGCCCGCAGCAATTTTTAGGAAAATTGGAACCTCCCCGTTGGTCAATTCTCGAATTTGCTCCACTTTTACCACCATGTCATCTGCTCCAAAGCAATCACCGTGGCGAGGATGGCTATGCAAATCAATACCAACAGGAATTTGCCTGAACTGGGCTATTTCAGGTGAAATTTTGCTACCCATGAGGTGGCCAGACAGACCGGGTTTTGCGCCGATACCCACCAGAAACTCCAGCATGTCAGCCACTTCTATGCTGCGTTTATTTAAGCCAAAGCGGCTAGGTAAAATTTGGATTGATTGTCGGTAGGAGTTTTCCAGCTCTTCAGGCAATAGCCCTCCCTCACCGTTGCTAATTACTGTACCTGTTAAGGCTGTAGCCTTGGCTAAGGCTATTTTAGCCTCCTTGCTCAAAGCTCCATAGGACATACCAGCTATCATTATAGGGGTTTCTATTTCCAACGGTTTTGAGGCAAAGCGTTGACCTAATACAGTAGTGGTATCGCAATGCTCTCTATAGGTATCCAAGGACATTCGGCTGAGCTGGGAGGGGAGAATCATAATATCGTCGAAGGTGGGCATGGAGCGTACCGAGCCGCAGCCTCGGATGCGGTGCTTGCCGTTGGTGGCCTTGTATTGGATTTCTGCCACTGTCTCTTGATTCCAAACGCCCCTTTGCACATCTTTTGGCTCTGATATCTTAGCTGTGGTCATGATTAAGCATCTCCTCTCACATTGAATTTTCTGGCCAAATGAGGCTTTAGTTGGGGAGTAAACAGGCTATAGCTGTGGCGCTCTTCTCGGCAGGGGCGGATTGCCTTAAACTCCTTGGGAGTAGCCTCCAGCTGGTACTTATCAAAAAGCTGCTGCAGCTGATTAACCTCTTCCACTGTGATGCTATCAAGATAGACATTTCCCCCCAGCTTTTCTGCAGCCTGCTGATCCCGGACATAAATAACACCCTTATACATGGATTCGCCTATTTGCTTGCCCACCTCACCTAAAACCACCAGTTGCCCGCCCATGGTCATCTGACCGGACCAACGTCCTACAGAACCGCAGACTAGGATAGTGCCGCCTTTCATGGCATAACCAGTTCTGCTGCCGGCATTGCCCCGAATAAGGATAGTGCCGCCGCAAAGATAGGTTCCCGCATTGCAGCCGGCGTTTTTGGAGATTATTAGTTGACCATCCATCATGTTGTCTCCTGCATACCAACCGGCATTGCCTTCAACTAAAATACTAGGACCTTCTAGAAAGCCTCCAGTGTAGAATCCGGTACTGCCCTGAATGATTATTTGACCTGCATCTGTTAAGCCTGCAGCAATGTTGTGCATAGAGTGGGGGTTTGTTACCACTGCTCTACCTGAGGCTTTTAAAGAGAGGGCTATAGCTTTGTTTAGTGTTCTAGTATCCATAGCTTTAGCATTTATATACTCCATACCCGCATCTCCCCCGGTTCCATTTCTTCGGCAAACACATCAGGGTGTAAGGCCGTAAACTCAATTTGCTCTGAGCCAAACATGATAATGTCCTCTGTTTCAAAAACTAATAAAGGCTTGATGCCTAGCTTATCCTTAACAAAGCCAAACTGATTGTCAGTGGAGGCCATAATACAGAAGATGCCGTCAAGCTCATTTAAAGCAAAGCTTAGGGCACTTTCTAAGTCGCCACCGTTGTTGGCCATTGCATAAGCGATAAGGTGACTAGCTGCCTCAGAATCATTCATGGTCTTAAAGATGGCTCCTTTGCTTTCTAAATATCTTCTAACATTAAAATAGTTGGTAAACTGCCCATTGTGGACGATGGACAGCTGGGGATAAAAAGGTGATACAAAGGGATGAGCAGCATTGATGTCCTCTGCGCTTTCAGTGGCCAAGCGCACGTGTCCCATACCGTGGGTAGCTATGGACTGACCGATTTGGTGGACTGCCAGCAGATCTTTAGTAGTGCCCCCGTCCTTGTAGACCTTAATTCCCCTGCCCAGGGAGTGAACATAGAGACCATCGATCCGATTAATGGCTGCGTGGAGCTGGGGAAGATCCTCCTCTGCCATTTTTAGACGAGCCTCAGTAAAAGAAACTAGAAGGTTTTTTACATAGGATTTTTCTTCCAGCACCGAGCTATACTGCCCTAAGACCTTTAGCAGGGTAGAATGCATATCTTTCTTTGTTTCTGCCACCCGTAAATCGATCAAAGAATCATCCTTCTGATAATATACAGCTATTCCAGTGGCATCCATTCCCCGATGCTGTATTAAAGAAAGCATTTCTAATAGCTTAGTGGATATCTCCATACCCTGTTTATTGATTATTCCAGCTATCCCACACATGTGTTTATCTCCTTCCCAGTATACGATTAAGGGGTACTATATATGGTACGAATAATTCTTCCATTCCCAATCGGTAACAGTAGTGGTAAATGTATCTACCTCAATAGTCTTAATTTCCACAAAGTTATTAATCAAATCCTCCCCAGCGCACTCACACAGCCATTCGTCATTAGACAGCTCCTGTAAGGCTCTAAACAAGCTTTTTGGAATGATTTCTTTTTGAACAGTAGCGTCGTTATAAAGGTCAGTGGTGATTATATCCGGAGGTGTCAGATTATTTTTTATACCATCTAAGCCTGCTGCTAAAATGCCTGCTAAAGCTAAATAGGGGTTAGAGGCAGCGCTGCCGGCTCGCACCTCAACTCGGGTACCTTTGCCCCGATCCTCAGGAATTCTAATGTAGGTGGTGCGGTTGTCATAACCCCAGCCCACATGACATGGGGCAAAGGAGTTAGGTAAAAAACGCTTGTAGCAGTTAACTGTTGGTGCCAAAAAGGCAGTTAAAGCTTTGGCATGCTTTAATACTCCAGCCACAAAGCTATACATCAAAGGAGACATTTGATGGGAGTCGTTTTTATCATAAAATAGATTTTCTCCAGTGAACAAATCATTAAGAGATAAGTGGTAATGGGCTCCGCTGCCGCCATTCTCGTTTTTTGGTCTAGCCATAAAGGTGGCAAAAAGATCGTTTTGCTCTGCTATTTCTTTGCACACGCCTTTAAAAAGACTTGTTTCATCAGCGTTTCGCAGTACCGGTCCATGACTCCAATTGTACTCGTACTGCCCAGGATAAAACTCGTGGTTCATATAGAGCACTTGAAAATCCATGGTCTTAAGGGTCTTAGTTAGCTTGTAAAGAAAGCCCTGGGGGTCGATGCGGATATTGCTGGTATAGACATTGCCCGTCTGATTAGTGTAGGGAGGATAGTCCCCCTGGGGCGTCTTTTTAAATAGGAAAAACTCCAGCTCACTGGCAGCAATAGGATTTAACCCTAAATCGTTATACTCTTTTATCATTTTCTTCAAAAACCAACGGGGAGACTGGTTCATTGGTTTTTTGTGATAATAGAGATCTCCCAGCAATAGAGCAGTCTTTTCTATATAAGGCATTATTAAGAAGGTAGACGGATCGGCGATAACCTTCATATCATCGTAATTGTACTCGGTAAGCCCTTTGACTTGGGCCACATTGTTGTCAAAGCAAATAGCCATTACTGCTGCGGCAAAGGCAATGCCATCATCAAAGATTACGTCAATCATATCAGCAGGCAATAGCTTTCCTCTATTGACACCGTTCAAATCTACATATTCCAAGCGAATCGTCTCAATTTGGTGCTCGACTATTAAGCGCTTTACATCCTCCTTTGTCAGCTTGTTGTAGCCCGTTGTTTGATCCATAGTTGCTGGGTTTTTCATGGTTATCACTCCTTTGAAAATGTTTTTTAATGAAAGTATAAAAAAAAACGACGCTCCAAAAAGTATAAATACTTTTCAAAGCGTCGTTGCTTTTTACTTTTGAACATCTTTGCCCAAAACATATATGCTGTTTGAACTAATAATAACTAAAATATATCATACCCAAGCTGGACGGTCAATATAGTTTCTTGTGAAATACAGTATTCAGATAAGTGACAAAGGGACGGGGCTATTGACATAAACCATCACTGTGGTATAGTTTACCATAGGGGTGATTGTATTGCCAAGAACAGCAAGGATAAAAAGTAAAAGTGGAATATATCATATTATTATGAGAGGAATAAATCGTCAATCTCTTTTTGAGGATAAGGAAGATTACGCTAGGTTTGTTCAGACCTTGCAAAAATACAAGGAGATTAGTGGCTATAAGATATATGCCTATTGTCTAATGGGTAATCATTTACATTTACTATTAATGGAAGGTAAGGAACCATTAGAAATTGTAATGAGAAGGATATGCAGTAGCTATGTTTTATGGTATAACAAAAAATATGACAGAGTAGGGTACTTATTTCAAGATCGCTATAAAAGCGAACCTGTAGAGGATGATGCATACTTTCTTACAGCACTTCGTTATATATTTCAAAACCCTATAAAGGCTGGAATAGCAACTAAAATTTCAGATTATAAATGGACTAATTACAATGACTATTCTGAAATAAGTAACAGCAAAAAGAGTGATATTGACTTTGCCCTTGATATTTTTAGTAAAGATAGAATACAAGCAGTAAGGTACTTTGTTGAGTACGTAAACACTGGGAGTGATGATGAATGTATGGATATACCTGAAAAGCGGAGATTAACAGATGATGATGCTAGAAAAATAATCAAGGAGCACTGTAAGCTTGATCAAGCTATAGATCTACAAAAGTTAGACATAAACCAAAGAAATATATACATAAAAACCCTTAAGAAAAGATATGGATTATCAATTAGACAGATTGAGAGAATAACAGGAATTGGCAGGGGGATAATTCAAAGAGTGTAACGTGACAATAGCCCCGTCCCTTTGTCACCCTTGAACTGGAGATGGTTAAGATTAAAACAATCTATGACTTAAATAAGAAAATATTAACCATAGCAGAAATACAAGACTACTTTAAAATAGATAGCTACCCTAAGCTGGTGGAGCTAGTTAAAAGACTTGTAGCTGATGGAGCCTTACAGGAGGTCAAAGCCAGCAAATCAAATGGGATGCTTCCGCCACTGTATAACAAGTATCGGGTAAACCCCAAGGTGCAAGACCTTTCTTATTTAGTAGATGAAATAAACTATAGCTTTCCCTCCAGCTTTAGTAGAGGATATTACTTAAACAACCTGGTCAAATACCAAGCAGATAAGGAAAATATCCGAAGGCTAGCCCACTACTTCCGCAATCATAAAAGCGAATTGATAGTACCTATGGCCATTAATGAGCGAAGCTTTGAAATATGGGGCCAAGAGAAATACCTTAAGGATGGTGGCGGACAAAGTATCCTAAAAAATTTGGGCCTTTCTTTGGTAGATTTAAATATCTATATTACACCAGAGCCTTTTGTCTATTTTTCCAATAGTAAAATGAGAAAGCAGAAGGTGCTTATTATCGAAAATAAAGACACCTGGTATACCCTGAGAAAGCTAATGATTAATGGGCAAACCATATTTTTAGGACAACCTATTGATACCATTATCTACGGTAGCGGTAAGAATATCGAGCGGTCGCTAGAGGACTATGAGCATACTGTTGAGGATTATCTGCTTAACCCAGCGCAGGTACTATACTGGGGAGACATAGATTATGAAGGCATTGCTATCTACGAAAGGCTGAAGAATAGGTATGCAAGAAAATTTAACATAGAGCTTTTTAAAAATGCTTACATTGCTATGCTGAAGCAAAAAGAAGGAAAAGAGCTACCTAGATATAGTGACAAGCAAAATAAAAACACTAAAGGGATTTTCCTACAGGAGCTGCTGACTTATAGTGAGAAAATTGCGCATCTACTCCAAAAGGGGAGCTATATCCCCCAGGAGATTATAAATTATGGCTTACTTAGAGAGGAATAAGCTTTATGTATGATTTCTTAAAAAACTTTCATAAGCGGATGGAAAAGCTATCCTATTCCTTTTTAGTCGATAACAAGGTCTCTACGCTGACCACCTACAAGGACTATTTTAATAGCCTTGAGCTGATAAACTTAGTCTATAGCCTAATGTGCTTCGTGCTAGACCGTTCCCTAAAGGATGAAGAATGTACCTTGAATAATATGACAACCCTGCTAGAGGAGTTAGCCAATAAATACTTTGACAAATCCTTGACAGAACAGGAAGCCTATGAGATTACCCATTTCATAGTGTATAAGATCCTTAGAAACGATGGAAGACCCTTTGTTTTTACAACTATAGATTATGTATCGGGAGAAAAAAAGAGCATTGACTTCCACCTGCTGCAGCAAAAGACATCTAAACTAGACAACAACAAAAGCACCTTTATGCTTACCCAAGAGGGGTACAGACTACTTTTAGGCGCCTTAGAGGTAGATGAAAAAACCCAAATCGATATCAATCAAATGATTTTAGAGCTTAGCTTAAAGAAGAAGAACTTTTCCCAAGGCCTATTAGCAGTAGAAAATCTAAATAACCTAATAACTGCCCAAATTAATGTGATAAATAATTTTATCTATCGGACCAGGGAGAATATTTTTTCTATTGATCAACAGTCCTTTGAGGACAACTTCTTGAAAAACATAGAGGTACTGAAGGAGCAAAATAAAAAATTTGATGAATTAAAAGAAGTAATCATAATTGAGGAGGATAGGCTTAGTAAAACTGAAGGGGAAATTACTAAGGAAAATTATGAATCCTTAAAGCAGCTAGGTAAGATCAAGGAGCTTTTGACCGCCATATCCTTTAAGGCAGGCGAGCTGATAAACTGCCATTTCCATTTTAAAGAGGAGTACAAGAGAGCCCTGGAAGAGTCTAGCTACTATTATAACAACAAAAGGATCAACATTAAAGAAGACCTGCTTAAGCCCATAGAAAAGAATGCCTCCAGCTTAGGCTCAGCCTACAAGCTGTTTAACCCCCTGTTTAGAGCTAGTCTGCCAAAAAGCTTTAACATCAACTATATGTTTACTGAACAAAAGCTCTATTATAGAGAAGATGATGGGGATGAGGTTTTCATCAGTGACGAGGAAGGACAAGATCTAGAGCTGCTCATGAGGCAACGGAACAAAGAGCAATATAGAGATATTGTCTGCTCCATCTTTGCCTTTCTAGTAGATCATAGGAACACCAATCTAAAAGCAATGATTAATTATTATGAGCGCAGTAATGTAGACACCTATTCTAAGCTGGTGCCAACAGTGCGAAAGCTTTCTGAGGTTTTTATTGAGTTTCTTCGCATAGGCACCATTAATATAGAGGATATGATGAGAGAGCAAGAGAAGGCCTACGAAAACGATGAGATAGAGTTTGACCTAAGAAAGCTGCTGGTTGACGAAATAAATGACAAGTATAGATTTCTAGCCCTCAAGTCTCTTGTCTTTGTAAAGGCACAGGATGAAGATAGAATTACCATAGCTGAAAAAAGACAAGGGGACTTAGAACAAGAATTTATCACCGCCCAGACATTAAGCTGCCCTAATATAATAATGAAATTGGAGTAGATAGCCATATGTATACATTAGAGGATATTAGAAGAGCTATGCGGATATATAACTACCTATTAGCCCATGGAGAGCTAACTGCCAAGGAGGATAAGGAGCTGTATCAGTTCTTTACTAACGCCAAGGTAAGGGAAATCCTGCAAGCCATGGAGGAAGAAAGCAGGGTCAGCATCAAAAGGTACGATGACACCATCTACCTAATTCCCGATGTGGACAATGACTTTTTAGGCTACAAACGATGGGAGCTTAAAAAAGAAATCTTTCCTAGGGGAGAGATGCGCAACCTAGATCTCTTTCTAGCTATCTACATCATGCTCCAGCTGACCATGGAATTTTACAGCGGCAAAGGGAGTAATGTAAAGATAAGGGATTTGATTCAGCTTGGTGAGCTAGACGAAAAAATAACAGAGAGACTGGAGCTATTTTCAAGTACTGAGGATAAATCAGCAGACGAACAGACAGGATTGGTCATTACTGACATAGCCAAGTACTGGTTTACCTTAACTAATGAAGACGATGCCACTGTCTTCAAAACTAGAAGATGGTATATTAGTCAGGTGATGAGCTTTCTGAAAAAAGAGAGCCTCATTAATATTCAAGATGAAACTGTAATTATACCTACATCCAAGTTTAACCGTCTAGCCGCCAATTACTTTTTAGACTATGAAAGGCTTGAGGACATCAACAGAATCCTTGGGGAAAAAAGTAATGAGGAGGAGTCCCATGCCTAAGCTGTGTAAAACAAGAATAATTAATTTAAATTACAATGACGGCAAAAGAACTATCTACAATGAGCTATTTGACTATGGCAACGGTAAGGACACTCTTTTTTCCATGGATAATGGTATTGGGAAAACAGTGCTTATTCAGTTTTTTCTCCAGCCCTTTATCAGAAATAAAAGGGAGCTGCAGGGCAGGAAATTCGATGATTACTTTGTAGGCAATACCCCTACCTATATAATGCATGAGGTGCTTCTAGACAGTGAAGAAAAGCTGCTAGTAGGTATGCTTATAAAAAAAGAAGCCACCGATGACGAGCGAAACAGACTGAGAATTTTAGCCTTTCAACATAAGTACTCTAAGCCTAACAGCTTTGACATTGTAAATGCCCCATTTGTAGAAGATAAAAAAATTCTAAGCTTCTCCGAAGGTGAAGACAGGATAAAGAAATTTAAAGCTGGCAAGCTCCATTTCAAATACTACAACTTTAATGACAACAGTAAAAAGGCAGAGTATTATGAGGACTTAAAAGCCTACAGAATAGATTATAAGGAATGGGAGGATATCATCCGAAGCATTAATAACGATGAATCGGGACTATCAAACCTATACGACAAGCATAAAACCGATGAGGCACTAATAAAAAATGTGATTGTGCCCTTAATTGAAAGTAAAATTAACGGCGAGAAAAATATGGTTGATTCTATTAGAAAAAACTTAAAAAATTATGTTGAAAGCTACAAGGGAAGCAAGGAAGCCTTTTTTGAGGTAAAGCTACTGAAGGAATTTCAGGGGGACATGCTCCCAGCAAATCAGCTCTTAAGGCAGGGAATTGTTAAAGAGGATAGCAGAAAGGCACTGTACAAGCAGCTTTCCAGCACAGCCCTATCCTGTCAGGATGAGCTAGTAAAAAGAACTACAGAAAAGCTCCGGCATGAAGAGCTTAGGACAGAGCTAAACAATGAGCTTATCACTGTAGCTTATGAAGAGCATTCCCTAGGCTACTACAGCCTGGAAGCTCAAGAGGAAAAGGAAACAAAAAGGCTGGAGGATTTAAAGGAAGAGCACCTTACAAAGGTTCAGCAAAAGCAAAGCCTTATAAAAGAAAAGTACATTCAGGAGTGTGCAGAGATATATGAAGAGCTCAATGCCATAGAGAGCAATCTCACCGAAATAAGAGAGCGGATAGCTAACTACGAAAGAGCTGATTCGGAAATAGCCCAGAGTATCAACAACTATAAATTTACCTTAAAAAACCTCTATACAATTCAGTTGCAGGAGCTAGAGCTAAATCTTGAGGAGCTACTAAATCAGCAGCTAAAAGCTAAGGAGGAAGTGGCGCAAAAGGAGCAAAAGCTTAAAGCTAATGACCGGCTGCAAAAGGATACTATTAGGGCAGAAGAGGCCCTGCGTAGCCTAATCAAAAGCTTTGAAAAGCTAGAGGTGCAGTTCAAGAAAAAGCATAGTGACTTTATGCTGCTAAAAAATGTGTTATTAAATGAATATGATGAAAAGGAGCTAAATGACTACCGAGTAAGTATTGAGGGTAGTCTTAGCTCTATTAGCCATTTGCAGCAGGAGCTAAATAGTGGGCTCAATTCTCTGATAGAGACTAAGCTAGAGCTAGAAATGAAGGCTATCAGTGCCAATAGTAGTCTGATTGAAAGAAAGCTGGATTTGGCAAATAAGAATAATGAGTTAGCCCAATTTAACAAAGAAACAGCAAAAATAATGGAAATATTGAGAATAAAAGCGCTCCCCCTTAGCCCAGCTACTCACCTGTCTATGCTTTCTCAAGCTATACAGACAGAAAATATTAAGCTGCAGGATGCCCTGCACAGAGAAGAAGCTACCCTGAGGGAATTAGAAGAGGATGTCCACCGATATGAAACAGGACTGATTCAACTGCCTAAAGAGGTATTAAAAAGCTTTGAAAATAAGGGTATTCAATTTCAATATGCCCTTAAGTGGCTACAAAACTTTAAAGGAAGTAAAGAGGAAAAAGAAGGCTTAATTAATAACAATCCCTTTTTTCCCTATGGCATTTTATTGAATCCTAAGGATATCATGCTTTTAAAGCAGGAGAGCCTAGATGTGTTTACCTCTGTTCCCATACCTATCATAAATATAAGTGAGCTAGATAAAGCTGTAGCCTTGGCAAAGAACAGCCATGTGCTAACTATTCAAAACCAAGATTTCCTGGTAGCCTTTAATTACATGCTTATCGATGAAGAGGAAAGAACTCAGCTATTAAATGGATTAAGGCAGCAAATAGAGAATTATGTTTCCACCATTAGTAAGTTGAAAAATGCTATCAGCAGAAATAATGCCTATGCGCAGACTATTGCCCAATACCCTTATAAGGGGGATGAGGATCTTGCTATCAATACAGAAATAGCCCAGCTAGAGCAGGATATCCAGGGGCTAGAGGCACAATTGGAGCAACACCGAGAGGAAATAAATAAAAATGAGGCCCGAAAGGATGCTATCAACAAAAGGCTTCAGGAGCTAGAAAAAGAACTTCTAATCCAGGAGGAAAAAAGGGATAGCTTTAACCGATTTATCCTGGAGCATCAAGAATATAAGAAGCATATCCAAGAGCATCATAAGCTAGAAAATATTATGGCAGACCTAAAGAAAGAGGAAGACCTATTAGCTAATGAAAAATCAACAGCTCATGAACTTCTAAATAGGCTGGCTATTAATATTTACGAGACTAGACAGAGCATTTCTAGGTGCACGGAAAGGCTGGAGCTATACAAAAATACCCAATCAGGAGTCTTGATTCAGGAGGATTTAAGCAGTCTCGAAGCTAAGCTCTCCGCTTGTGAGCAAAGGCTAGATAGCAATATAAAGCGGGATAAGGAAGAAGAGAAAAGGCTAAGTGCTAGCCTGGCCAAAGGCAAGGATAAGCTAAAAAGAAAGACGAATGAAGGCAATATAGCTAAAGAAGAATATATAGCCGTTAATTTTTCTGATATGCGTTGGGAAGAGCTGAAGGGTCAAATCCAAGAGTTTGAGGAGCAGATAAAACAGCTAACAGAGCAAATTCATCAGCTAGATAAAGCTATAAATATCATCTCAACTAAAAAACAGCGGGAGCAGCAGGATATTATTGAGCTTGGCTTTAGCCAGCCAATAGCTAAGGAAAATATTAAAGATACTAGCTTTATCGCTAGGAAAAAGAAAATTAAAGAGGACTTAAGGCAAAACGAAGATATTATCAAGGGCTACCTAAGTCAGATTACAGAGCTTAACTTTCTTGTCCAAAAGTTGGATTCCTTCAAGGGCTATTCTAGCCCTAGCAGTTCAGACATTGCTCCGTTAGATTTTAAGGATCTAACAGCTGCTATCAAAGGGGTAAATGATTACATAGAAGCTTATGAGGCGATTAAAAGAGAAATTTATAATCTGGAGGGCAAGCTTACCAGTGTAATTCGCACCATTTATGAGAAATACCGAGATAGTAGTCGATTTATTAAAGAGCGCCTAAACCACTACTTGAACAAGGAAAGAAAGCTAGCCAGTCATAACGATGTAGAATCTCTTCTGGAAATAGTAGACCGGAGAATAAACGCCTTAGAATTAGATCTAAAATACATTAAATCTGAAGAAGAGGTGGTTTTAAACGACGTCTTAAGGTACGCCAACAATGTTCTTCAGGAGCTTAAGTCTATTGACAAGAAATCAAGCATCAAACATCTGGATAAGACCCAAAAGCTTTTGGAGATCAGTATACCTGAAGACAAAGAGGAAGAGGCATTAAAGGAGTACATTAAAGAAAGAGTTAACTTTTATGCCAGCTCTGCAGAGCACTACGATAGCTACCTGGACAATGACATTAACAGTGCAGAGCTCTTAAGCAAGCTAATCGGCAACGTTAGTAGAATAAGAGTTGATATCAAGAAAATTGAGAAGAGCAGATTAGTAAAGAAAAGCTGGCGAGAAGCCCTTACCCAAAATTCTGGCGGAGAAAAATTTGTGTCCATGTTTATTCTGCTCTCAAGTCTAATGTCATATATGCGTAGACGAGAATCGGATATTGATAATAAGGAAGAAAAGAAAATTTTAATTATGGACAACCCCTTTGCCAAAACAAATGCAGAGCATCTATTAGAGCCCATGTTCCAGATAGCCGAAAAATACAACATTCAGCTCCTGTGCTTTTCTGGCATTGGAGGAAGTGCCGTCTACAATAGATTTGATAAAATTTATGTGGCTAAGGTTATAGAAGATAGATTTAGAAATAAAGAAAACGTCTCCTTTAAAGCTGGGAACGAGGAAACACTAGAGCTTTCGGATTTTACAATAAATGAGCAACAGATTACTATATTTTAACGAGCATGTCTGTTGTTTAAAACATAGCTTAGGATACATATGGGAGTGTGAGTAGCATTGGAGAGATTGACGCTAGATTGGATTAGGGAGCAATGTGATACAGCTGTTGTGTTTTCTAGGGGGATGGAATATTTTAAGGGGGGCTTAGTGAAAAACCTGACATTTGATAAGAAAGAGCAAATCTATAATGCCAGGGTCAAGGGCACTAAAATGTATGATGTGGATATCATTTTTTATGACGAAAACAGCGATGATGTTTACGAAGGCTATTATGAAGCCTATTGCTCCTGCCCAGCCTACAGTAGTATGTATAACATATGTAAGCATATTGTGGCAGTATTCCTTTCAATTTACCAAGAGCAAAGGGAAATAAATAGTGGCATTGCCATCAGCTCTGCCCAGAGGGATGCTGCACCTAAACAGGCTGCGGAAGAAAAGCAGAAGAAAGAAGAAGTAGAAAAAATGAGACAATTTAAGCAAGCCCAATTAATAGCCGTACAAAATATGCTGGGTTTAGCGGAGCAACCAAAAGAAACACAAAAAAACATGGGATTAGATGCCAATAAAATATTGCTGCGTCCCACCTTAACAATAGCACAACACAGCTGGGAGAAGTACTGGGAGCATAGACTGTCAATGAAGATGGGCTTAAGTCAATTGTATGTAGTAAAGAATATGGAGGAATTTTTAGATATTCAGGACAACGGTGGAGCTCTCACCTTTGGCAAAAAGCTTACCTATTCAACAAAGGAGCATTGGTTTGATGAGCAAGACAAGCAGCTAATAGATTTTTTGTTGGAGCTGAATAGCTTAAACAGCTCCTTGCGACAACGGGCAGGCTATATGTATGATAATCGCCAAAGATTGTTTAATGGTAAAAATGCTATTATTCCATACTCTATGGTGAAAAGACTATTAGATATTTTAAAGAACAGATGCTTTGATTTTGAGTTAAATGGGAAAGTCTACCCAATTTCTAGTATTAAAAAGGATTTTCCTATCAAAATGAATTTATCTAGGGAGGAACATGGACTTAAGCTGGAAACAAATATTAAGGGAAACGTTATAGCCATAGATCCGGAAAAAAATTATCTATTTTACAAATCTGAAATATATGCCATAAGCAGTGAACAAAAGCATGGCTTGCTATCAGTGCTGGCAGGGCTAGCACACATGAATCCAATTATTATTCCACCCCAGTATCAGGAGGAATTTGCCACGCAGCTCTATCCCCTATTAGGGCAGGTTGGGAAGGTTAAGCTGACAGAAGAGGTAGCTAAGGCCTTTATACAAGAACCGCTTAAGGTTAAGATTTACCTTGATGAAGAGGGAAAAAAGCTGTTGGCTCGAGTGCTGTTTTGCTATGGCGAGAGGGAGATTGACCCCTTTAGCAAGGCTCAAATAAACAGCCAACAGCAGGAGTCCTTTTCTTCTTCTTTGCTAATTAGAGACAGCCAAAAAGAGAGCTTTATAATGGATCAGCTAGAGCAGGCTAATTTTGAGGTTGGGACAGGTGGTTTGCACTTAAAAGACGAAGAATATATATACAGCTTTATCGTTCTCCAGCTTCCCAAACTACAAGAACAGGCAGAGATTTATTACAGTGAACGTCTAAAAAATCTGTCAGTACAACGTCCCAAGGTAAAGGGAAGACTAGGCTTGACGCCAAAGGGCGACCTGCTGGAAATAGGACTGCAGTGGGAGGGAATTGATCATGCGGAGCTGACAGGATTATTTAAGGCTTTACGGGAAAAACGCCGGTACTATCGCTTGAAAAACGGAGGGTTTTTCTCGTTAACTGAAGACCAGGAGCTACAAGAGCTTGCCACAGTGCTGGACGAGCTGGCAATTAAGGATAAGGATTTAAAGAAACCAGTACTCCATCTACCCAAATACCGAGCTTTTAATCTTGATCAAGCACTGCAAAGCAATTTGGGATCGAATTTTGTTAAGGAAACAGCTTTTCAAGCTCTCATAGATAGGGTAAAAAATCCAAATGCAGAGCCAGTAATTATTCCAGAAGCTATGGATAAGCTAATGAGGGAATACCAAAAGCAGGGATTTCACTGGCTGAAAACCCTAGCCAAATGTGGCTTTGGTGGCATTTTGGCAGATGATATGGGGTTGGGTAAGACATTACAGGCCATTGCCTTGATAGATTCAGAGCTACAGGAAAAAGGCGGAGTTGCCTTGGTGGTCGCACCTACCTCAGTTGTTTACAACTGGCAGGCTGAATTGGCAAAATTTGCGCCCCATCTTACCAGTATAATATTGGCCGGAACCCGGGTTGAGCGCCAGAGCATTATGGCTCAATGGCCAGACATGCCTGCAAAGGTATTAATCACCTCCTATGCACTACTTCGTCGAGATGAGGAGCTTTATCAAGACAAAGTCTTTAGCCTACTTATTCTAGACGAGGCTCAGTACATTAAAAACGCTCATTCCCAAACAGCAATAGTATCTAAGTCTATAGTAGCTTCCCAAACCTTTGCCCTAACAGGAACACCGGTGGAAAACTCCCTTGCCGAGCTATGGTCTATTTTTGATTTTATACTACCGGGCTACCTACATTCCTTTCAAGAGTTTGCCAAGCGATACGGCAAGCCAATACAACAGGATGGGGACAAGAAAGCTGCTAAAACGTTGGCAAAACGGATTAGCCCCTTTATATTGCGCCGCCTAAAAAAGGATGTTCTCAAGGAGCTACCTGATAAAATAGAGGACAAGCTACTGTCGCCACTAACAGAGGATCAGGAAAAAATTTACTTAGCCTACTGGAATCAGTTTCGTGGACAAGTTCGACAGGAGCTAGAGGAGCAGGGATTTGAAAAAGCAAAGCTGAAGATATTGACAGGCATCATGCGTCTGCGCCAGATATGCTGCCATCCTGGCCTGTTTCTGGAAGATTATCAAGGGGGTAGCGGCAAATTAGAGCAATTAGCTGAAGTAGTCGAGGACTCTTTGGCCAGCGGCCACAGAATTCTGATATTTTCCCAGTTTACCGGTATGCTGGAGCTAATTAGTAAGATGCTCACATTGTCCAATAAAAGCTATTTCTATCTAGATGGAGCAACTCCAGCAGCTAAGCGCTTGGAAATGGCAGCTTCCTTTAACTCGGGCGAAAGACAAGTATTTTTAGTATCTCTAAAAGCTGGGGGAACGGGCCTAAATCTAATTGGGGCAGACAAGGTAATTCACTTTGACCTATGGTGGAATCCAGCTGTTGAGGATCAGGCATCCGATCGAGCTCATCGAATCGGGCAAAGTAGGATAGTACATGTTACAAGAATGATTTCAATGGGCACTATTGAAGAAAAGATCTATGCTCTTCAGCAACAGAAGCGAGAGCTGATAGATCAGGTAATCAAGCCGGAAGAGACGTTGCTTACTTCTCTTAGTGAAAAGGAGATAAGGCAGCTGCTAGAGCTTTAAAGGGAGTTGCCGTGGGCAACTCCCTTTAAACATACTAGACAGGTCTTCTTCTCAGAGAGCGTTTTTGAAAGCGATCCCTACGGTTACTGGAGATTTTAAATAACTTAAACAAATTAGCAAGAATAAAATAGAAAAAAGTTTTTTGTTTTTGTGTATACAAAACTGCTTATCAGTTGTCTTATACTATAGAAACAATTTTAGACCGGTTAAAATTGTTCAGTATTAAGGCGGTGAACTATGGAAGACGAATATTTTGAGCAAGTGCTTTTGAAAGAGATGAAAACAGTTTTTAAGTACCTGTTGAAAATAGGTGCCTCAAAAGAAGATGCAGAAGATATAACACAAGATACCTTATATAAGACTATTAAAAACGTAAACTCAATTCAAGATGGCAAAGTAAGGGCTTGGTTATTTAAGGTTTCCATAAATAGCTACTACAATCTATATAATCGTAAAAAAGCTCAGCAACCCTACTCCCTTGAAGAAGTAGATAGCATCATGTTTCTTGCAAAGAGCATGGATGACATTATTGTCACTGAGGAAAGCAAACAAAGTGTACATGGAGTCTTGAAGTTATTGAAACCGTCTTATAAAAATTTATTAGTTCTCAAATATCTAATGGACTTATCCTACAGGGAAATAGGAGACATTTTAGAGTTATCAGAATGCCAGGTTAAAACTTATCTTTATCGAGCTAGAAACAGCTTTAAAAACATTTGGGAGGGATTAAATCATGAATAATAAACAAAAATCTAGTAATGACGAAAAAGAGTTAGATGATATTTTTTCTAATGATACAAAGCTGGCAAAAACCATAAAACGAGCCAAGAGACAATCTATTGTAAGGAACATAATTGTATCAGCTCTTGTGTTTGCGGTTTTATTTATAGGTAGCAATGTTATCTTTAGTGAACTGGTGTATAAGATGGAAGGTGCGGTGCAAATATCTATTAAACAATTTAACAATATTTCTTCTCCCAACAACTATATTGGAAAAGTAGCTCGTTATCATGACTATTTAAGTGGTAGAAGTACATTTACCACTTATAAAATCATAGAAGGAAAGGTAGTGTACACTGGGCAGCAAGAATATCATTATGGAGTTTTTTCAAATCATTATGGAAATCTGATCGGAACAGAATCACCATCAATTCTTGGTGAAAGTTGGGATGAAGAGGATTTAAAACAAAGAAGGTTTAATGAGCTTGGGCAAAGAGAAATGGTTTTCTTTTACCCCTATGTAAACTACAATAAGACATTTAATGACTTGTCTCTTTTAGATAGGATTAGCCAGGATAAATACATAGAGGTGGCTCTCTCCTTTGACCAAGAGTACACTATAGATCAAGTAAAAGAGCTTATTCCCCAAGATGTAACCTTGGCTTGGTATTGGATAGATGATATTCCCTTGGTTAAGCGAGAAGAACTACAAGCCCATGTCAGAGAACAAAGTCACAGTAATGGAGAAACTTACATTATGCATTATCCAGCTAAGGTAAGGTCCGAAAGAACTGCTTATGGGATAAAGGCCTACGACCAACATGGACAATTTTATGATTTTCCCGAAGAGCAGTTTTTTAGAGCTATTGATCAAGGCCGAACAAAGAAAAGTAGATACCAATGGCAATTTGATCAGCTTTATAATACCCTAGCCGATGAAAATGGAGAAATGAGGAGAGAGAATCTTAGAGTCCTAGGTGTAGTAATTACCGGTGACATAGATAGTATGATGGAGATAAGGGAACTACCCTTTATTAGGGCATCTTCCTTTGGGGTTATTATTGATAAAATTTAAACTATGGTAGGACATATTATTTTGAGGTGGAATTATAATATTTTTAAAAAAATAAAAGGGAATGAAGGTATTGTGTTGAAATTATAAATAGAGTATTTGTCAGCCTGTTTTATACCTAATCTAAAGCTTTAGGTATTGAATATAGTACTACAATAATTTTAAAGGGGGATTAATATGAGTGAAGAAAGCAAGTGTCCTGTAACAGGAGCGACAAAGAGAAGGGTAGCTGGAGGCGGCACAACTAATCGGGACTGGTGGCCGAACCAACTGAATCTTAAAATGCTTCATCAGAACTCTCCAAAGAGAAACCCCATGGGCGAAGAATTTAATTATGCTGAGGAATTTAAGAAACTTGACCTAGAGGCAGTGAAAAAAGACCTATATGCTTTAATGACTGATTCCCAGGATTGGTGGCCCGCAGACTATGGTCATTATGGGCCTTTTTTCATCCGGATGGCATGGCATAGCGCCGGCACATACCGGATGGGGGATGGACGGGGTGGCGCAGGCTCAGGCACCCAGCGATTTGCGCCTCTAAACAGCTGGCCGGACAATATAAACCTAGACAAAGCACGCCGTCTGCTGTGGCCAATCAAAAAGAAGTACGGAAAAAAGCTATCTTGGGCTGATCTAATGATTCTTGCAGGAAACTGTGCCTTAGAATCTATGGGCTTGAAAACCTTTGGCTTTGCCGGTGGTCGGGAGGATGTGTGGGAGCCTGAGGAGGATATTTATTGGGGTACAGAGGACGAGTGGCTAGGAGATAATCGCTATTCGGGAGAAAGAAATTTGGAAAATCCGCTGGCTGCAGTGCAGATGGGCCTGATTTACGTTAATCCTGAAGGACCCAACGGTGAGCCCAATGTACTTGCATCAGCCAAAGATGTTCGCGATACCTTTGCCCGCATGGCCATGAACGACGAAGAGACTGTTGCCCTAGTGGCAGGAGGCCATACCTTTGGAAAATGTCATGGGGCAGGTAGCCCCACCTATGTTGGTCCTGAGCCAGAAGCTGCCAGCATTGAAGAGCAGGGACTGGGCTGGAAAAATAGTATGGGTAGCGGCAAAGGCAGCGATACCATCTCCAGCGGTATTGATGGAGCCTGGACCCCTACTCCTGTAAAATGGGATAATAAATATCTAGAGATTCTTTTTAAATATGACTGGAATTTAGTCAAGAGTCGTTCAGGAGCATGGCAATGGGTGCCAGCTGGCCCTGAGGATGAAGATCTGGTGACAGATGGCCACGATCCAGCAAAGAAATATCCAACTATCATGACTACTGCCGACCTAGCTTTAAGGATGGATCCCATCTACAAGCCTATAGCCAAGCGTTTCCTAGAGAATCCCAATGAGTTTGCCGATGCTTTTGCCCGCGCATGGTTCAAGCTGACTCACCGGGATATGGGTCCAGTGTCCCGCTACCTTGGTCCAGAGGTTCCCACAGAGGAGCTAATCTGGCAGGATCCGGTGCCCCCAGTAAATCATGAACTGATTAATGAAGGGGATATAGCACAGCTTAAGGCTAGCATTATCGACTCGGGTTTGTCGGTTTCTGAGCTAGTTTACACTGCCTGGTCATCAGCATCCACCTTCCGTGGTTCCGATAAGCGGGGTGGGGCAAATGGGGCTCGCATTCGATTTGCTCCCCAGAAGGATTGGCAGGTTAACCAACCAGATCAGCTGCAAGCTGTGCTGCAAGCCCTTGAGAAAATTCAGAAGGATTTCAATAGCTCCCAGTCAGGGAAGAAGAAGGTTTCTCTTGCTGATTTAATTGTTTTAGCAGGATGTGCAGGTGTGGAGCAAGCAGCTAAAAATGCTGGCCTTGATGTGTCTGTTCCTTTTACACCAGGTCGCACCGATGCATCAAAGGAGCAAACTGATGTGATGTCTTTCTCGGTGCTTGAGCCAAAAGCAGACGGGTTCCGTAACTACAGCAAAGCCAAGTATGCGGTTTCGGCAGAGGAAATGCTAGTTGATCGCGCCCAGCTGCTGGGGTTGACGGCACCTGAAATGACTGTTTTAGTTGGGGGCATGCGGGTATTAAACGCCAACTACATGCAGTCCCCGCACGGTGTATTTACCAAGAGTCCTGAAAGTCTGACTAATGATTTCTTTGTAAATCTACTGGATATGGGCACCAAGTGGAAAGCCGTATCGGAAAATGGGGACACCTTTGAGGGCAGAGATGCAAAGACTGATGAGCTCAAGTGGACTGGGACTCGGGTTGATATGATTTTCGGCTCCAATTCGGAGCTGAGGGCCATCGCAGAGGTTTATGCGAGTGATGACGCCAAAGAGAAGTTGGTTCAAGATTTTATTGGTGCATGGAATAAGGTGATGAACGCAGACCGTTTCGATATTTAAAATGCTTACTCAAAAGCTCTTTTCACCATCAAAATAGAGATGGTGAAAAGAGCTTATTTTTTTTGCCTTTAAAACGATTACTAATATAAGGAATAATAATGAACGGGTTTTGATGTGGAGGAAATAACCTATGAACATGGTCAAATTAACAATAGTTTTAGTGCTTTTAGCGACGATAATATGCGCCCTGCTACTAATTGTCTACGCATATAAAAGAAGGACAATGCCTGGGGCCAAATATTTTATTATGCTCCTATTTTCGGCTATTGCATATAGCGGAGCTTATATTGGAGAAATAACTGCAACGGATTTTACTACGGCAATGTTTTGGTTTTATGTTCAACATATTCCAATTCCTATCCAGCATTATCTTTGGCTCATGATGAGCCTTGAGTATTCAAGAGTTCCTCAGAAGTATTTAAATATAGCAAAATACGTTGGTCTTTACCATCCTATCATATATATGTTGATTTTTTTTACAAATGATTTTCACCATCTCTATATTTCCGCATACAGCTTTGAAAGCAACGGGCATTTCTTTGTCATTACCTCGGTAAAAGGACCCTTATATGGGTTGATGGTTATGTCGGGAACCCTCTTAGGAGTTATTGCGCTGTTCTTTTATCTTAGAGGCTTAATTAACTCTTCAAGATTTCATAAATACGGTTATTTAATAATGATAATAGCCTCCTTGATACCCTGGGTAACAGTGTATTTAAATGCAACCAATACTGGATACCTGGGTATAGATTATTTTCCAGTAGTATCAATCTTTTCTGGCATTCTCTATGTCTTAGGAATCTTTTATTTTAGAGTTTTCAATACCATTCCCATAGCGACGGAAATAGTTTATAGGCAAGCAAAGGAGGGGGTGGCACTAATTGATGTGACTGACCATCTGATAGATGCTAATGATGCTTTTTTAAAAATATATCCAGAGACATCCTCCTTGTTAAAAAATCCTCGACATAAATACACCCTTTCCTCCTTCCTCAAACAGCATCCTGAGCTGGAAGGGCTTGAAGAAAATAGCCCTATCCTGGAATTTAGTTTTGGTAAAAAGGGGGAGGAGAGATACTATTCTGCTGAAATTACTAGAATAGTTTTGGAGGATAATTTAACTATAGGTAAGATACTTACTGTAAATAATATTACCCTGTTTGTAGAAAGCAAGAAAACACTAGAGCAAATTGCCGTGATCGCCATAGACAAAGCAGAGACAAATGAGATTTCTTTTTTGCAAGCTCAAATCAATCCCCATTTTTTAAACAACACCCTAAGTGTTATTGGGGCAATGATTAAGAGGGATCCCGATGGGGCAAAGGAGCTAATTGGTAATCTGGGGGAGTATCTAGCAAACAGCTGTTATTTTGACAATACCTCTCCTATGGTTTTATTAGAAGATGAGCTTGAAACAGTAAATACCTATATATTCATTGAAAATAAGAGGTTTGGAGAGAGACTGAAGTACCATACTGTATGGCAGCATATTCCTAATATAAATGTGCCTAGGCTTATACTGCAGCCTTTGATAGAGAATTCTATACGACATGGAATTTTAAGGAAGGCCGAGGGCGGAAATGTCTGGCTAATTATTTCTGAAGAAGATATGAGGGTTTCCTTTGAAATAAAGGACGACGGAGTGGGAATAGCACCGGCAAAGATGCTTGGACTAACCTGGAAGGAAAATGAAAGACAAGGAATAGGGCTATATAATATTCACAGTAGACTACTAAAATACTATGGAGAAGGATTGAAAATTGAAAGTGAGCTAGGTAAAGGTACCTCAGTAAAATTTTCTATTCCCTATCAATCATAGCTTGCTATAGGCCTATTAGCTATTTGTCAGAATCCTGTCAGAGTCCTTTGCTATAATTAAGTCATTATTATATAAACGGAGTTGACGCTCTTATGATTAAAGCCATAGTTGTAGACGATGAATGGTACAATCTAGAGGAAACCAGCGAATTCCTTGACAAGACTGGTTCGTTTCATGTTGTAGGTAAATATCAAAACCCTTTAAAGGCTCTGGAGGAAATCGAGCTTACCAATCCTCGAGTGGCATTTATAGATATTGAATTGCCTGAGATGGATGGTATTACCTTGGCTGAAAAGCTGTTAGAAATAGATTCTGCCCTGATTATCGTCTTTATAACCAGCTATAATCAATACGCAGTCCAAGCCTTTGATTTAAATGCTATGGACTATATTCTAAAACCGATTAAAGCGGAAAGATTTCAGCGGATGGTAGAAAAGATTAAAAATGAAATCGGCTTTACAATACAGGAGTCAGCCACAAGCCTTAATATTAAGGTCTTTGGTAGGCTGAAGGTTACCATGGGTGATAAGCCTGTCAAATGGCAAAGGACCAAGGCTAAGGAGCTCTTCGCCTATCTGTTGATGGAGCAGGGTAGCTATATCCATAAAGAAAAAATAATTGAGGATATCTGGCCCGATCATAATCAGGAAAAAGCACTGCAGATATTACAAACATCAGTTTGTAAAATAAGAAATCTATTCTCTCAAACCAAAAATCTAGTGCAGCTAAACTATAGTAATAACAGCTACTGTCTATGGGTAGCAGAGGGAGTCAGTGATTATTTCAAGGTTACAGAAGCTTTAACCAGCTTCAATAAGGGGGATCCTGCCACCTATACTGCAGTTGAAAAGGCGGGAATACTGTTTGCTAAGGGCTTTTTAGCAGAGGAAGGGTATTTATGGGCCCTAGGAAAGGATCAACAGCTGCGAGAAGACCTTTTGATCGCCTTGAAAGAGATTATCAATGCTTATAATAACAAAGGTTGTCAAGATGAGACCGTAAGGGTTTTAAAGGGTATCACAAAGCTGGCTCCCTTTGATGAAGAACTAAACTATACCCTTATGGAAATATATCAGAAAGCAGGCGATACAATAGCAGCCTTTAACCATTATCAGTGGTTAGAACGGATATTAGAAGAAGAGTATGATACCACCCCTTCAGAGAGAATAAAAGATTTATCCTGTTGACTATTAACATACGAGATTTGTCAGAATCCTGTTAGAATCCTTTGCTATAATAAATGATGATATCTATACAATGAAACTTTTGGAGAAAAAGGAGGTTAGAAAATCATGAAAATAAGCAAAAAAATTCCCATGCTGATAGCAGGAATGATTGTAGTCCTTGGTATGATGTGTTTTGTAGGGGGTACAGCTCTGGCGGCGGATGAAACCGTCACCAATTACGTTTACAATGAGGCACAGTTTAAAACAGCCATCGGAAATCAAGATGTGAACATCATCAATATAACGGATGATTTTGATCTGACAAGCAACGTAACCATCACCAGAAAAGTAGAAATCACATCAACCACAAAATCTACCATCACCACAAACAGCAATTCCATCATCATTGAAAATGGTGGGGATGTCACCATCAGTGGAGATATCAAGGTGACCGGTAGTGGTGGCAGTGCAAATCCAACCATTAGGGTAAACGGCGGCGCAGTTAGCATCAGCAGCGGTGTCATTGAAGCAACGGGAACGACGGGCAGGGGTGTTTTTGTCTCAGGCTCAAGTGGTAGAGTGGTAATTAGTGGTGGTGTCATTAAAGCAACTGGGTCTGGCAGCATAAGCGTTTTTAATGAAGGTGGCACAGTTAAAATCAGCGACGGTGTCATTGAAGCAACGGGAACGACGGGCAGGGGCGTTTTTATCACAAGTGGTGGCAAAGTGGAAATCAGCGGGGGAGAAATTAGTGCCACGGGAGATTCCGGCTGGGGCATGTTTGTCCGTGATAGCAACAGTACAGCCAGCATCAGCGACGGTGTCATTGAAGCCACGGGAACAGGCGGCATAGGCCTTCTAATTTCTTCATCGTGCACAGCTAAAATTAGTGGGGGTGTAATTAAAGCGACGGGAACAAACGGCAGGGGTGTTAGCACTAGCGGCACAGCGGAAATCAGTGGTGGTGTCATTGAAGCCACGGGAACAGGCGGTTATGGTGTTTATGTACAAAATATCAACGGTAGAGCCAGCATCAGCAACAATGCCCAAATCAGTGGCGATACCTACGGTGTTTTAGTTATTGATGGCACAGCGGAAATCAGCGGCGGTGTCATTAAAGCCAGGGGAACAGGTGGCGGTGGCGTTTATGTTTTATTTGCCACAGTCAGCATCACCCTATCTTCATCCTCAAGTCCTTTGATTACCAATGGTATATTTGCGGTTGAGAATGGGGGTTTTAATCCTAAAGCATTTTTTACCACACTCCCTTCACCTGTGACCATAGAGGCTACTGGGAGCTACGATTTAACCCTAGAGGGTGCTGACCCTGGTTTAAGCTTTGTACTTGATCCTGCAACATCTAATGAATTAAATCCTCAACTAAATCATACTGGTAATATAGTCACTATGAATCCCGAAATTGTCGGTTCATACAGCCTTGTGCTGACTAGTCAGATGCATAATAGCAATCTGAAGCTGACCATTCCAGTTACAGTAATACCAAAAGCACCACCGAGGTACGCAGTAACCTATAATGGCAACAACAATACCGGCGGCACTGTTCCGGTGGACTCCAACTCCTATACAAGTGGATCCACCGTCACCGTCCTGGGTAATACTGGCAACCTGACAAGAACAGGACATAGCTTTGAAGGCTGGAGCGACGGCATCACAAACTTTGCCCCTGGTGATACATTTACCATCACCGGAGATGTCACTCTAAATGCCCGCTGGACAGCAACAAGTGGAGGCGGAGGAGGTTCCGGCGGAGGTTCTGGAGGCGGTAGCACCGGTAGCCCAAGCAACGACCCAACACCACCTACCACTACAGAATTTAATGCAGCAATCATCGTCAATGGTCAAAGTCAAAACCTAGTGGAAATTCCCATAGCAGCCCAGAATGCAACCTCCATGCGCGTTATTCTGACGGGAGATATCATCAAGAAAATGGAGGATAACCAGTTTACTTTAGTAATTAATACGGAAAAAATAGATTACATTATCCCGGCCCAAGAAATAGGAATAGAAAAAATTGCAGCACTATTAAATCTAGATCCAGAAGCCCTAGAGCAAATAGAAGTGGAATTGCACATTCTATTTGCCGACGAAAGCACAACCCAAGAAATATACAAGTTAGGTGAAGAAAAAGGCTACCAAGTGCTGGTGCAACCGGTGGAGTTTAAGCTAGTAGCTAAGACAACAAACAAAGCAGGAGAAGTACAGAAGACCATAGTGACCCAATTTAGCAGCTATGTAGCAAGGGAAATAGAGATGCCTACGGGAATAGACCCCAGCAAAATCACTACTGGTGTATTATTTAACCAAGACGGCACCTTTAGTCATATCCCCACAAATGTACACCAAAAGGGTAGCAGGTGGTTTGCTAGACTAAACTCAAAAACAAACTCCATCTACACAGTCATATGGAATCCAGCCCAAGTGGCAACAGTGGAAAACCACTGGTCTAGAGAAAGCGTAAATGATATGGGTTCCCGGCTAGTGATCAAAAACCCAGAAAACTTCGCACCAAATGGGTTTATTACCAGAGGAGAATTTGCCCAGTACATGGCCAAAGGATTAGGACTCTACCGTACCGGAGTAGCTAAAACAGTGAAATTCAGCGACGTACCTTTGACCCATGAGCTAGCTGATGCTATTGCTATAGCATCTAGCTATGGCATTATTTCCGGCTATCCCGATGGAACCTTTAAGCCTGATGCCCTGATTAGCCGAGAAGAAGCCATGACCATGTACGCTCGAGCTATGGCTGTGGTTCAGCTGACAGCAGCTGATACCAACCGGATTTACAGTTTTCAAGACAAAGACCAAATAGCAGACTGGGCCTTGGAATATGTTCAAAAAGCAGTCAGCGTAGGGATTTTTAACGGTAAAACCCCTCACACCATTGCCCCAAAGGACACCTTTACTTATGCTGAAGCAGCGACTGCAATTAGAAACTTATTAATTAGAGCCCAGTTAATCAATGAATAATCTATTAAGCAATATAAAACCACACCTTAACCAGTGTGGCTTTATATTTTTCTAACCTGAAAACCTAGCTCTTCAAGCATTTTCATGTCATCATACACATTGATTCCTGAGGTTGTAAGCATTTCTCCTGAAATAGCCGCATTGGCACCTGACATAAAAACACTTCTTCCTTTATCAGCTAGTAGACCCCTTCCGCCAGCAAGTCGAATAGAGCTTTGTGGTAATATAAATCGAAATATAGCAGCGATACGACGAACCTCATCTAGTGTTAAAAGGGCAAGGTGTTCAAAAGGTGTGTCTTTAATAGGATTTAAAATGTTTATAGGGACAGATTGAATGCCTAGTGACCTGAGATCCATAGCCATATCAATTCTATCCTCCATTGTTTCTCCAAGTCCCATAATGCCACCGCTACAAACCTCTAGTCCAGCCATTTGGGCACTTTTAATGGCAGAAACCTTATCATCATAAGAATGGGTTGTGCAAACATGGGGGAAAAATCTTCGAGAGGTTTCCAAATTATTGTGGTATCTAGTAACTCCAGCGTCCTTTAGCTTTACAAACTGCTCCAATGTCAGCAATCCGTGGGATGCACATAAGGAAATATTAGTTTTTTCCTCAACAATACTGCGATAGCTTTCACACACATTGTATAACTCCTGATTCGAGAGACTTCTGCCAGAGGTTACAACAGAATAACGCAGTATTCCATTTTGAGCATTGCGTTTTGCATCGTTTTGAATAGTTTCCTTTTCCATAAGAGGGTATTCTGCCGATTGGGTGTTATAATAGGAAGACTGGGCACAGTATTTACAGTCCTCTGAGCACCTTCCGCTTTTGCCATTAATAATTGCACAAATATCGAAAGCCTGACCACAGAAATGTAAGCGCAGCTGATTTGCAGCGCTGCATAAGCTCTCTAAATCTTCATTTGCCAATAATAAAGCATCTTCTTTAGTAACTTCATAGCCGTTTATTACCCTTAATTTTAACTTGTGGGAAAAGTTCATATTTTATCCTACTCCAATTTAGTATAAAATTATATTGCTATTTATGCTATTTATTTAAATACTTTTTATTATAGCACATACAGAAAAGAGCTTGAAGGAGGCAAATATCCATCCCCTATTTAAATACCTTACTGAGCAGAAGTCGGGTATTTTTGGCAAAGCAATAAAGTGGAACTTTACTAAATTTCTAGTTGATGGATCAGGAAATGTAGTAGGTAGATATGCACCTTCCACATCTCCTATGAAAATAGAGAAGAAAATATGTGAGCTAATCTCCTGCGCCAAGTGATACTTTATTCCTTCCATTAATAGATTTATTTAAGGATAACTCTATTAATGGAAGAATGGGGTGGCGGGATGAAGCTAAAGGGTCTATTTCGCTTTAGAGCTATAGTAATGATTGTTATATGCTTAGCTACTATAGGTGGGATAAGTGCAATAATTTGGAATTATCACCAGGAGAATATAGAGGAAAGGCAGCTAGAGAGGCTTGTGGTGGGTCATTGCTTTATAGAAAAGGGTGCAGTTGCTACTATGACTAACGGGGCATGGTTAGCAAGATTTGACCAGGAGTTAAATAAAGCCCAGATCTCCCCCACTGAGCCAGCTACCAGCTTGACTTATCGTGAAAAAAAATACTGGTTGAGATTAACCTATGGCAGTGGAGAAGAAAAGCTATTTTACGCCAATAGAGACTTGGAAATATTTGACCCCCAGCGGGGCTGGTTAGCCAGTAGAAAGCTAAAGGAGCAGCTATTATTTCTGACTAGTAGACTTGACCAGCGGCTTTATGGAAAACCTATGGCCTGGCAGCAGGTTGATGAGCTGTGGCCTCGCAAATCTACTGCATGGGTAAGAGATTTAGAGACAGGCTACACCTTTCAGGTTTTTCGCTTTGGCGGAAATTGCCACGCTGATGTGGAGCCTTTGACCGCTGATGACACAGCTGTGATGCAGCAAATATATCAGGATTGGAGCTGGAAACGGCGGGCAGTAGTTGTGACTGTAGGAGATGTCCAGTTGGCTGCATCTATGAACGCCATGCCTCATGGTCAAGGACAGGTGATGGATAATCTGTTTAAAGGGCACTTTTGTATCCACTTCGCTGAAAGCAAGGTTCACAAAAGTAGGCAAGTGGATCCGGGGCATCAGCTGATGATTCTTAAAGCAAGCAATCAGTTGCTGGAAGAAGTTATCCAGGCAACTCCTGTGGAACTGGCCAAGCTTTTCCTAACTGCAGTGGCTAATGGTGATTTGGAGAGTACTCAGCTCATTACTCAAGGTAGGGTGGAGCAGAACCAGCAGCTATGGGACAGATTAAGAGAAGAGCTAAGGTTTGTCTCAATTGAAGGTATTGAAGAAGTAACTAGCTCCCAAAAGAATGAAACCCAAGTGCTGGTCAAGCTAACGGTGACCTACTCTAAGCCAATAAATCAAACTCATCAGTACAGTCTGCTGCTAAACCTTTACAAGCCCCGTCCCCAGTTGGGGTGGGTAGCCCATTTAGAGGACTTGGCTCCCTTAGCCATTGCAAATGATTTTTGAATCAAATCATCATAATATACTTTGCATTTATGGATAATATGTGCTTTACTATAGTTATTAAAAAAAGCAAAGGAAGATAATAATGTCTCAAAACATCACTAGAATTCTTTTAAATGACGATAAAGAGATTATTCTCATAGGTACAGCCCATGTATCCAAGCAAAGTGCAGAAGAGGTCAAAGAAATAATAGAGCTGGAACGACCGGATTCGGTTTGTGTGGAGCTGGATGAGCAAAGATATAAATCGGTAACAGACGAAAACTCCTGGAAAAACATGGATATATTTAAGGTTGTTAAAGAGAAAAAAGCGTCCTTGCTGTTGATGAATTTGGTTATCTCCTCAACCCAAAAGCGGGTGGCCAAGCAGCTGGGGATTAAAGCTGGTCAAGAGATGATCCAGGGGATAGAGTCAGCCAAAGAGGTTGGTGCTAGCCTGGTCTTAGCCGATAGGAACATCCAGGTTACCTTTTCCAGAATATGGAACAGTGTAGGTTTTATGGGTAAAATGAAGCTGCTCATGCAGATTCTCTATAGCATTTTTAATGATGAGAAAATAACTGAGGAAGAGCTGGAGAAGATGAAATCCCAGGACATGCTTAACGCCATGCTGGAGGAGTTCACCCAGGCTTTTCCCAAGCTAAAGGTACCTCTAATCGATGAACGGGATCAGTATTTGGCTCAGAAAATTAAGGATGCGCCAGGGAAAAAAGTTGTTGCGGTAGTTGGAGCAGCCCACGTGCCGGGCATTAAAGAGGAAATAAAAAAGGAACAGGATTTGGGAGCGTTGAATCAAGTTCCTGTGGGCTCAAAAATTCCCAAGCTTATTGCTTGGACTATTCCCGTGCTTATCATATCAATTATTGCTTATACCTTCTACACTAACCCCACAGCTGGGATAGATCAAACCACCAGTTGGATTCTTTGGAACGGTTTTCTAGCAGCTATAGGAGCAGCGCTGGCCTTTGGACATCCCTTATCTATTCTCACGGCCTTTGTGGTAGCGCCCCTGAGCTCCTTAAATCCCTTGATGGCAGCGGGTTGGTTTGCGGGAATTGTCCAAGCCTATATTCACCGCCCCAAGGTAGAGGACTTTGAAAACTTATCAGAGGATGTGTTGACAGTAAAAGGCTTTTGGAGAAACAAAGTGACTAGAATCTTACTTATTGTAGTTTTTACAAACCTGGGTAGCACCCTAGGAACCATGATCGGTGGTGCCAACGTTTTTAAATTGTTTTTAGAAAATATTTAGCATATTACTTTTTGCTCAAAGGAGATGGTATAGTGAAAATCTACGAAGAATTGGTGGCCCGGGGCTTGATTGCCCAAGTTACCGACGAAGAGGAAATCAAAGAGCTTATTAATGCTGGTAAAGCAACCTTTTATATTGGCTTTGACCCAACAGCCGATTCTCTGCATGTAGGTCACTTTATGGCTCTTTGCCTTATGAAGCGCTTGCAGCTGGCAGGAAATAAGCCTATAGTTCTTATAGGCGGAGGTACTGGCATGATAGGTGATCCTTCGGGACGTACTGACTTGCGCTCTATGATGACTCCGGAAACAATTCAGTATAACTGTGACTGCTTTAAAAAACAAATGGAAAGATTCATAGAGTTTGGTGAAGATAAGGCAATAATGGTAAACAATGCAGATTGGCTCTTAAACCTAAGCTACATTGAGCTATTAAGGGAGGTAGGGCCTCACTTTTCCGTAAACAATATGCTGCGGGCAGAATGCTATAAGAATAGAATGGAAAAGGGCCTATCCTTTTTAGAATTCAACTATATGATTATGCAGTCCTACGATTTTTATCATCTATTTAAAAATTACGGATGCAATATGCAGTTTGGTGGCGACGACCAATGGTCAAATATGCTGGGAGGAACAGAGCTTATCCGCCGCAAATTAGGCAAGGATTCCTACGCTATGACTATTACCTTACTGATGAATTCGGAAGGCAATAAGATGGGGAAAACAGCAAAAGGTGCTGTCTGGCTTGATCCTAATAAAACCTCACCCTTTGATTTTTTCCAGTATTGGCGCAACATAGCTGACGCTGATGTGCTTAAGTGCATCCGAATGCTGACCTTTCTACCAATAGATGAGATTGACAAAATGGATAAATGGGAAGGCAGTCAGCTAAACGAAGCGAAAGAAATACTGGCTTACGAATTGACTAAGCTAATCCACGGTGAAGAGGAAGCGGAAAAGTCTAAAAATGCCGCCCACGCTTTGTTTGCCGGGGGTTCAGATGATTCCCACATGCCCACCACTGAGATTTTAGCTGAGCAGTTGGTAGATGGCGCAATCAATGTAGTAGACCTAATGATGGCCTGTGGCATAACTTCTTCTAAGAGTGAAGTGAGGCGCTTGATTCAGCAGGGTGGCATATTCATTGATGAGGTAAAGGTTGACTCTATTGATGTAGCAGTTACAGCCGACCAGCTAAAAAATGGTGTAAAGATCCGCAAGGGAAAGAAAACCTACCACAAGGCAACCATGAAAATGCTAATTTAATAATAACCTTTGATAATCCTCCATAAGGGGGATTGTTCTATTTATTGCGACATATTTTTGGAAATAATAGAAAATAGTTGCAAATAGTTTATTTTAAATATAAAATTAGTTAACCGCAAAAAAGGTGTTAAATAGATTGGGGGCAATTTAATGTCCAAGAAGAATAGCGCATTTTTTATATTAGCTATCTGTTTCTTTTTATTAGGTATCAGTTATGCCTATTTTTATGATCAGATTAAGGAATTAGAAGGCCAGGAAATAGCCGAGTCAGAAAAAATAGTTGAAATAGTAGATATTGAAATGCAGAGGCAGATTAATCTTAGCAGCACAATGGCCCTTACGCTGGCTAATAACTGGGCTATCCAGCGCACCTTTAGCGAGGGGGATCGGGAGAGATTATTAGAAATGCTGCTTCCCAGCTATGAGGTTGTCAGTAACGAGATCCCAATCATTCATTTTCATTTACCTGACTCAACATCTTTTTTGCGCTTGCACTTACCCCACCAGTATGGTGACAGCTTGAAGGGATTTAGACATACAGTCAATCATGCCAATCAGCAACTGGTAATAACTAAGGGGCTGGAGGAGGGGATAGCTGGCTTTAGTCATAGAGTTGTAGTGCCAATATTCCACCAAGGAGTCCATATTGGATCAGTAGAGTGTGGTATGGATTTTGGAGAAAATTTCATTTTTAAGCTACAAGACAAGATTGGCTTTTCCAGAGAAATATTTCTATATATATTTGGAAATTATCCTTACAATGGGCGGGAGAATAATTTGATAGCGGCTACAGCTACAGAAGATAGATGGCTATTAGATGAAGAAGCTCTATCCCCAGTAAAGCAAGGCCAAACTATCTTTTTAGAATCTGCTGACAGTAACTACCGCTTTGAGCTAATACCTTTTAGTGATTACTCTGGGGAGGTAAAAGGCTATATTAAAATAGTCAAGGATCGCAGTGATACCTTAGCAAGAATTTTGCATATTAAACAAACTATGGGCTTATCATCCATAACATTTATTGGAAGCTTAGCCTTGTATTTTGTAATAAGTGAAAAAAGAAGAGCAGAAAAAAAATTGCAATATGAGTTAAGCCAAAGGTTGGCTGCAGAGGAAAATGTGGACATACTTATCGAAAAAAGCTCCGATGGTTTAATAGTGGTGGGGGAAAATGGGGAATATCTCTTTATAAATCCTTCAGCACATAATTATATTGAGTTATTTGGTGAGGATTTTAAAGCTAAGCTAAAAATTGATCATATGTTAGGGGATAATGCTAAGGAAATTGAGCTAATCAATGAAAGTCATGCTGTTACCTTGGAGATCAAATGTAATAAATTATTTTGGAGAGGGCATAATGCTAGCCTAATTGAAATGCGAGACATTACTGAGCGGAAAAAATGGGAAGCAGAGTTGAAAAAATATTCAAAGCAAATAGAAGAAAAAAATGTACAGCTAGAACTAGCTTATGACACTATAAAAGCAGATATAGATAAAGCTTACTTAATCCATCAGCAATTTTTGCCTAAGGAGATGCCTACCTTCCCAAATATCGGTATAGCATCCCATTTTCAACCTGCTAAAAGCCTAGGTGGAGATTTTTATTTTATTAAACAATTAGAAGATGAAAAGCTATTTTTCTATTTGTCAGATGTAAGTGGACATGGCCTAGATGGAGCTTTACTCAATATTTTTGTTAAAAACTCAATAGATGGCTACATAAATGACAAAATCAGAGCTAAAGAGCACTTATCACCAAAGGAGGTATTGGAGCACCTCCATCGAAGCTACTGTCAAGAGGAATTTCCCGATGACTACTTTGTATGCTTAACATGTGGAGTGTTGAACCTAAAGACCTATGAATTGATTTGTTGCAGTGCAGGAATGCAGATTGCCCCTATTATAATTTCTCCAGAAGGAGAGAATATTGAGCTAGATTGTGTAGGAGTTCCCATCTCGGCTGTTATAAGTCCAGAAATTGCCATGTTTGAAAACGTTAAAACCTATCTGCCTCAGGGATCGCTGCTGTTCTTAACCACCGATGGATTAATTGAGGAAGTTGGTATTAATGGGGAAGTGTATGGTGTAGAGAATATTAATAAAATTCTTCAGGAAAATAGATCTAATAGCGCTTCAGAGATTTCTAATCAAATCAATACTGATTTTTTCAAGTATACTG
>CAYVRD010000001.1:0-54743 GCA_964454195.1 uncultured Clostridia bacterium | reverse complement strand
CGTAGTCATCGATGGTTTCCTGGACCGGCTCTCTGCCCTCTCTGGTGATGTTAATTATCTCTGGTCTACTGTCAGGGTTTTTGTATTCAAAATGCCCCTGAGCCCTACCCCCATCCGGGTTAGTTATCACCACAGGCACCCGGCCTATAGTATGGTATGATGGAGTATTTACCCTTAGGTGGCCTTGATTAACCAGCTGTACCTCTGGAGAAAAGCCTCGGTCAACAAATAAGCGACCATTGACATACTCCAGCCTAATTAGCTCATAGCCTGGATATCTGTCAGTCCCATTAGCTACCTGAAGCTGGGACAGGGGAATAAAAGCTACCGTGTTATCATAGGGATAGGTTCTGGAGTATGTGACACCATCTTCCCTTACAGATACCGTTGCCGTTATCTCTCCTGAAACCTGATTAGCCTCGTAGACCACCTTTAAATCCCCGGGTAAGTTGATTTCTGCAAAACCACTGTGGATTGAGCCCGAGTTGGTGCCATTAATTGGAATATTCCTGTTGGTAATGTCGCCAAATCTAACTACAGGCATATTTACTCTGTTTTTCGCGACTAGCGCTGGATTGTTAGAATCCTCTTGATAAATCCACATTTCACTAGCTGCAAATCCACTTCCGATAATTTCTAATCTATCTCTTCCTTCCTTCCGACCTACCTCGGGAGAAACACTTCTAATAATAGGGTTAGATGCTTGATAGTTAAACCTTACTCTATTAGAGATACCTGTGTCATTGTTTATTAAGTACACATCCACTGCCCCTGCTTGGCCAGGAGGGGTGATGACCTTAATATTTCCTGCCCTAAATTCGACTACCCTAGCTTCCTGGGCACCGAAAAAAACTCTAGGGATAATGGGGTCATAAATATAATGCTCGAAAACACCTACAGGTGGAGAAATAGGCTCTAATCTATTTGCAAAATCTCTAATATAATCAACATGATTATTAAATCTGGTCCACTCACCATTTCCGTTTAAGTCATTAAAAAATATAGTTTCACCATCTTTGGTACCACTTATCCAGGTACTGGCCTTCTGCACTGTATCAAAGGGCTCAAAGTAGCGGAAATCGTAGCCTTCAATTATTACTATTTCACCACCTGCTGCACTGCCAGTGTTTACAGAAAGCCTATCAATTCTAGGGTTACTTCGCGGAATAGTGTAGGTGAAGCCATTGACCAGGATGCTGTTTCCACCATCTTCATTTACAACTTGAACTGGAACTGTTTCACTCTCCCGCTGCTCCAATGCCCATCTCTGAAGATTCCCAGTATACCTGGGTACAGTTACTTCAATCTCAGTCCCTAAAGTATTAACTGTTGTTTGGGCTGCAGGAACTAGCACTCCGTTAATAAACACCCTAGATGTTCTTTCAAAGCCTGAGCCTCTAATAATTACTCTATAACCACCATCAACTGAACCACTATTAGGCATTACATTTGTTATACTAGGCTGTGACTGGGGAATTAGATAATGGAATAGCTGCGTTGCTGTATGACTTACTGTATCAGGGTTTTCCACAGTGACCCTATACCCGTCAGGCATTTGCTTGGGCTGCAATAAAGGTACGGTTACAATTAGCCTGTTGGAGTCAATTACTTGTACTCTTCTGCCGATGATGTTGTTACTAGAGTCTACTCTAAAGACAGTCATTAAATTTAACTCAAAGTGATGAGGAGTACCACTTGTCTTAGTTAGAGTAATTCTGTTATTATTTACAGCTATTTGGTAAATATCATTACCCATTTGTGCTCTAAGCTCATCACCAATAGCACTTATTTCATATTGCTTAACCAACTGACCTTCAGCAGACCCCCCCCCGTCTGTCAAGGTAATTCTACCACTCCTATCCACATTCAAAACATAAAAATTTATTGGGTTGTTTAACGGTCCTTCTCTCAGGATAACACCTTGATAATAGTCTGCCAGGTTGACAGTGTTATCAGTGGCTGACAAGATGGGGTTCCCGTTAGGACTAATATAGTTCTCTAGCATAGGGTTACCCCTTGGGTCTAACACATAATCATTTACATCTCGCCCATCTAGTTTAATGATTGACCCTATTAAACGATAAATGGCTCTGCCTTGTATATCTAATATACCTGGATTAGGCTTGGCAAAATTAACTCCATCCACCACTATCTTTGATCCATGAGTTCCCCGATCAGGAGAGAAGGAGGTTATTCTAGGATCTTGTCCTAAGGTAGTTACATAGGTAAAGTCACTGGTGGCAATCTCACCAGTGGGATTCATGACCATAAGTCGGGTATAGCCTACCTTAGCCAATGGTGCCCTAAGGGCATTAAATCTAAGCTCTACACCAATTCCATCTGCACTAACAATCCTTCTAATATTGCCCTGGGGTATTTCTCTTCCCCCTAAGAAAACTCTAACACCAGGGGCAAAGTTAATTCCCGTTACCGCTATTTCTACTCCCGAGTCCACAGTAGTGGCTCGGGGAGTGACGTTAGTAATAGACGGGTTGTTGGTGCCCAGGACGAAATCCACAGCTTGTGGTCTCTCAGTAGGTACATTGCCATGATCTAAGGTATTTAATACTGGATTGCTCACTGCTACCTTCTGTGGCCCTAATGAACTTACTTCTTGGCCTTTAGGTAAGGTAATTACTATATAGTTTCCTGTCTGATTTCCTATGGTGCCATTAACCTCTAATCCTTGATGATTAATTACTTCTAAAGTTGCCCCAGGTAATGGTACAAATACATTTCCGCTTCTCTTAAGCACATCATTACCGACTCTTTTTAAGATAATGTCATCGCTTATGTACACTAAAGGATAGTTGGCTACTTCGTTATTTCCAACCCGATATCTGTAAACCTTAAAATTACTGCCTCTTATTCCGATAACCATGTCCTCTTTTGTTTCCCAAACGCTATTAGTGGGTTGCACCTGAATTTTATTTGGTATTACCTCGTCGATTGTAGGAGCTATATAGCTAGGCAGCAAGGTATAGGCTTTTTCTCTGACAATTATATAATTAGACCTAACTACATTACTCCCTTCTGTTATAATTGTTTCTAAAATCATCATTACATCTACCGTATCAGTTCTAGTAGTATTTCTAGTTCTTACAGTAATAAAGTCTTTTAGGTCTCCTGTATTTGTGAGTAAAACTTTATCTTCAACAATTGATGCATCTAAACCGCCAAAAAAAACCGAGATATGTTTCTCCACATTAAAGGTTCTGTCATTAATAACTATGGGTTGATAAGCAATGCTAAGTTTCTCGATGTTTGGGCCAGAGGGATTTAACTCACTGCCAGGAATTACATCAGTAGTAATTGGCCTATTAACCGTACTTATTTCTCTAATTAAACTAGGAGTGACTACTAGGTTTTCAAATCCCTCAATATAGTTTAGTTCCTCAAAGTTGTAGCCGATAATTCTTACCTCTTGACCATTATTTGGACCTGAATTAGGACTGACCTCAGTAATAATAGGAGCTACATCAGCCTCAATGACAAAAAATCTATCGTTGGTTAACTCGCCTACTCGCTGACGGCGTGTAACTTGATTGGTAAAATCTCCAGTAGCTTGAGCTATTGGATTAGTTATATATACCATATAGTTCTTATTTGCTGCTAACGTACTCGGAATTCTTACTCGCATTAGCTTGCGGTCTTCTGAGTAGCTTATATTGGCTTGCTTGGCTGTATTAGTGGCTCTAAATGTATCTATCGAGCTCTCTAAGAAAGTCACATCATGATTTTGAAAACCTTCAGGTGAGGTGGTGGTTATATACAGAAAACTACCGACCACACCCCGACGAGGTGTAAATCTCAGGTCATCATAGTTTAGCCGATCAACTAGTCTAAATGCATTCTCATAGCGCTTAAAAACTCCTATCTCCGTACCATTAGTAGTAACTCTTTCAAATACCACATTTTGACTGCCTGTACTTCCTGTTTCCCTGATTAGTCCAGTTATAGTCAACTCTCCGTTGTTGATAGTAGGAGGATTCGGTCCCCATGTTCCCGTGGTACGTTCTATTTTCATTTGTACACTAGGAGTAGAACCAGTAAGGGTATTAAACTTATCACCTCTAAATGTAATTGTTCCTCCTGATGTTCCTGTAGGAACTTCTACCATTAAATTAGATTGGGGGTCTAAAATAGTTGGCATATCTTGAAATTGTGTTGCTGCTGTTTTGCTACCTACACTTATATCAATCATACCCTCCGCATTTTGCAGAGCTGCACCGGTTAATGTGAATTGAGCAGATCCATAGCCTATTTCAGTCCCCGGAGGGATAACTACATTTCCGAGAAATACAGGTACTCCTAATCTAGTGTAGCGAACTGGATAGGTTCCAGGTGTACCAGAAACCTCAACGTAGACTATTATTCTAGCTAGCTTATATTCATCTAGTACTGCTTCAATAATTACTCTATCTATGTCTAATACTGACCCAAAGGCAGGCTGAATAAAATCGCCTACACAGCCTAACAGCATAAAGAAGGCAACTAATAATGCAATCATTCTATTAGCCTTTGAACCTCTTTTTCTCCCCCAGTTCATAGTCACCTAATCATCTCCTTGTATATTGTCTTTTTCCACTGCTGTCTACTCCACCACTAAAAATATTCCTGGCTGGTTGCTTACAACTCGCACTGTCTGGTTGATTCTATCTACTGCCGAGGGTACATCGTACCAGCTGCGCAGTCGCTCATCATAGCGCATCACCTTTAGGTTGCTGCCATCACTGTTTCTAAAGGGTATATCTAAGCGAATACTTCCTATAGTTGCATTGGTGGCCTTGACCTCTATCAGCTCGGATCTTGCTGTTCCCCCTCTGATGTTTCGTGCAAGGGATTGGCCTACTGTCGGCTGTACTCTGCCCAGGCTAATCACCACCTCTTCTCCTCTTCGGTCAGTAGTAGCAGTTAGATTGTGTAATGTTATGTCTGCCCACTTGGACCTAGTCTCTAAGGTGCCAATCCGGCCACCATTTCGGGCGGTGTACTTGATTAATCTGGTAAGCACATCCTCCCCCATTAAGGTATCTAGGTTTAGGGAAAGACTGTTTCTGTTGCTATGTCTGCTATTTAGAACCAGGGTATCTTCACTGATAAGGGTTGTTTCAATAACTGTTCCCTCTGGAGCTTCATTTTTAATCCTAGAGCCCTCTTGTCCAGGGGGAGTGCTGCCTCCGGAGGGAATTACGCTAAAGGCTCCGTAGTAGATTCGCTCATGGTTTGCCGAGTTGCGCACTGTCACATCATAGGTGCCTGGCTGTAGGCGATTGCTCCCTCTAGGCAAATAGACCTCCAAGAACTTCCTGCCACTACTATCCTCTCTAATAATAGTGTTGTGGGCCTGCCGGCTATTAAATAGCACTGTGATAGCTCCTGTGTAGAAATTGTCTCCGGCAATGATTATGGGCTGACTTTCATCGTAGCCTGCTGCCACACTGGCTGGGTTAATCCCTTCGAGGAAGGGTTCAGGCATGGTGGAAAAGCTCCAGGCAATTGCATCGCTGCGTCCCCCATCTCCCGGAATATCATTGAGCACTACTCCAGATCCAATATGCACTAGATACCTGGTGTTGTTGCGCAGTAATCGCACAGGAATAAACAGATAGGCTTCTCCAGCGCTGGTATTCTTGGTAAAAATATGCTGGTCAATATATTCCTTGCGTTTGCTATCCTCCAATGAGTCTATAAAGTTTAAAAAATCCACATCAACCATGGAAAGCTGACTGCCCCCTTCCGAGCGAACAAAGGAAGAGCTTTTCAGTATGCTTGTTCCCATTGTTTGATTAAATCTCAATGAGCCATCAATATCGGCAAAGGTCACTCTAAGGAAATAGCGAGTTACTCCGTCTATAGTTCTTGGTAAAAGGGTTCTTTCATTAATCCCTGTGGCGCCATCAGCGGGCAAAAAGGCTTTAACTGCTGGCTTTCCTTTAGATGCTATTGACAAATTAACACCTGCAGGACTTTGAATAACCTTGTAGTCCTGATTATCCTGATTAAAATAGATATAAACTCGGTAATCGCCTACTCGTGCTTCTCGAGCTAGCTCAGCTCGGTTAGCCCCTGTTATCCTAGCTTGGATTTCTGTTGAGCTTCTAAAATAGATGTTTTCTGGCCTTATTTCAATTCGCTGAAGTCCCTGAGCCGGTCCAGCAATAGGAACTAGCTCAATTTTTTCAATTGACTCATGGAAATTAAAGCCCCTAATTGTAAAGATCCAATCTCCTGTCATCAAGGACGTTACAGCCACACTGTTATTCAGTAAGCTTAAAATTCCTTTAGGAGCGCTCTTGTCATCGACTATCACTAGCTGGGCTGTAGCCCCAGGCAAGGATCTGTTGTTTCTGGCTCGCCAGACATCCCCCGGAATAGTTAACTGATAGGTTTTACCTGCACCCAGCTCCTGGGCTGGGTAGAGAAGAATTTTAGTTTGTTTTTGACCCTGGCTAAAGATATATTGAACTTCAAACCGGACAAAGCCGATGTTTTCTTGATCTCTGAATTGCTCTACTAGATTAATTCCCATTAGACCACTTAAGCTTCTAGGTACAATTTCCCCGTCCACCAATAAGGTAATAGGGTTTGCTTCACTATATCGAGGGGCATTGACAACCTGATAATTTGGCAACTGCTCTGTTCCCACATTAGTGACAGTTGCTTGACCTAAGTCAGCAAATCCTAGCCATCGAGGCTGAAGGTTGGAGGTGATAGCTGGACTCCAGACATTTCTCACCACATTCTGTCTCAGCTTATGTCCGTGGATATCCTGAATCAGAGAACTGCCAACCCTTACTTCATATTCGTTTAAAGGTAGCAGAGGAAATTGGGGCACTATTCTAATGGTATTATTAGTAGCTCCCATTTCAACTCTATCTACCGGGATCCCAACTCTTTCATGGTTTGGCAAGTGCTCCACCCTATTATTTGTCACTACAAAGGCATAGCCTGTGTCATATTTTCGCCCCTGGCTATCAAAGGCAGTCCCAAGACCTTTAGGCACTTGAAAAAGCTCTACCCTGTCCAATCGCCGCCCTTGATCTTCCACATCAAATTGGATCTGCCGGTCAAAGGTCAGGTGTATGTTGCCGTCTGCTCCCACCTGGGCACCGGTGAGCTGGGGATTCGCCCCCGAGCTAGTGGTAGTAAAGCTTAAGGAAATGGAGCGGTTTCTTACCCCAGGATTATTGGCATCACTGGTGTACATTACAGTTTCTTTTTCAATATTTAACGTATAGACCGTATTGGCTCTTAAAACCCTAGTGCCTGAGCCATCATCGTTGACATGAATCTGGAGAATAGTATTTTTCCCATTGCTGTCAGGTACAATTTTGATATCCGCATCAGTTAAATTAATGCTATGGGATAGGGAGCTAAGAGAGATTTTGCCAAGATGACCAGGAGGAGACACAAATTCAATTTCCTCTTTAAAGATAATTCTGATTTGTGGCTGGAGGCTTACGCCAACTGCACCATTTGCTGGAACAGTGCTGGCCACCATTTCTCCTGTGGTAAAGGTTAATTTAATCTCTTCTTGATTTGTAATAGCTCCGCCCACACTGTCTGCTGTATTATTCAGGGAAATAGCCCCTGGCTTAAGGGTCACTACGTAATTTGCATAAGGCTTTAAATCCCCATTATCGCGCACTGTAAATAATAGACTATTGCCACTTGTTGTTATATTAAAATCCGCCTTTTGGTGAACTTCAGTGCTGTTATTAGTCATCTTTGTAGCCACTAGCTCGATTTTGTTATTGTTATTGTTATTGTCTATAGTAAAAGGACTAACCATATCTATTCTAATTTGCTTTGTTCCCTCTGCCCTCACCTGAAGGTCATTTGCCTTGGGACTAGTAGCTGTCACTAGGCCATGAATTGTTTCGGTGACACCAGTGGTCACAAAAGAAAACTCTATGCTGTCTGGATTGCCCTCAAAGGTTCCTCCTGGAATAGTAATTCTGTAGAGCTTATTTTGGGCTAGGCGATAAATTGGCTTTAGGTTAAAGGCCAATACATCCTGACCAGTAATTACCGGACTGAACTTTATTCGCTCGTCTACCCCATTAGCTGTAACTAAAATATCATTTAAGCTCCTGCCTGCCGCCAGTTGCAGTGAATTATTATTATTATTATTAAAAACCAGGTTGATAAATTGGGTCTGGTGGTTTACACCCACCCGCTGGTCCAAATTAGGATTTGGATCAAATACGGTGGTGCTCAAGGTAGATTTATTGGCAAAAATGGGCTTTGGAATAACTCCTGTCAGCTGCCCCCTTGGATTAACACGCAACATAAAAGTGTCTGATACAACTAAAGGAGTATACTTGTAGCCCTGCTGCTGAGTTCCTTCCACCAGCACTAGTCCCAGCTGCAGTGGATAGTTTCCTGCAGGCAGCTTGGCTTTAAAAAAGGTCTCTAAGGAGGTGGCATTGTTGGCAAAAAGCTGCTCCTTTGTTAATCCACCAGCGGGTCCAAAATAAAGGACTCCAGGGTTTGTTGGGTCTCTATCACTTTGGGTAAAGGATGCGTAGCCATCATGATCATTTCCTCCCCCTGAGCTAGTGCCTACACCATCTATTGGGTAAAGTAATGGCGAGCTATGTAGTTGGTTTGCCGCACCTGGCAGTTTATTTAACACAGCTGGAGGGATTCCGTACACTGCGTACCGTAGTCTATCATCATTAGCTATGTTCTGCATCAGAGCTACAGACAATCTCAGCACCCCATACTCTCCACTGTTTAAACCCGAGGATTCTACCGGAACCCAAGTAAGAGTAAACAAAGCATTGGGTTTATCCTGAGGGAGCACCTTTAAATTACTGGAGGCTTTTATACTATCTATTTTAGCTTCTATTATGTAAGTTCCTGGCATAATATTTGCAGGCAAAGGAAGATTAATTGTAGTGATACCACTGGAGCTGCTAAGGCCTGTAGCTTCTGCTACTGTACTATCTGTATTTTTTAGCTGCAGCTCAATAGTTCTACCAGGGCCTACTCCACTTGTCCTTATCTCCACAGGCACATCTTGAGACTGACTGCTGCTGATTACTGCACCATTTCTTGGCAGAACCGACAAGATAGTTTCCGGACTTGTCACAGTAAAGCTTAGCTCTTCCGACGCATAGACTGGAATATATTTATTCTCCTGTCCAGTTTCTACCTTCTCCACTACAACCCTCAGGTTATAGTTTCCTGGAGGTAAAATTCCTTTTAGAGTTATGTTGGTCTGACTTGATATTAGCGCTCCATCAGCGTTAGTAATTACTGTGACACCGCCATTTAAATTGTTACCATTTCTTAATCTATGTCCTTGAGTAATAGCCGTTTCTGCTCCTCCATTTACAGAATACGAAAGCAAGGATTGTTCAACTGGAACGTCACTTTGGGGCAACATATTTAAAATACTAGTAGGAAGACCATATATTACGGTCCGATAATTGCCAGTGAATCCTGAAAAATTATTCCCTGTAATATTTAATTCTACCATTCCCGATGTAGCTGGACTTAAATTAATAGGATTAATAGCATAGCTGGCACTTGGAGCTGTTTGTGTTTCCGGCGCAAACCAAAAATTGGTTTGACCCACAATCAAAGATGGCTGATTTCCAATCTCAGCCACAAGCTGATAATATCCAACAGGAGTTCCTGGGGGAATGGCTATATTTATAGTGGCTTTTCCTCCCATACCTACAATCCCGGTTGCACTAGCTATCTGATCATTGTTATTCATTAGTCTTATATTAAGCGGGGTTCCTGGACTTACTTCACTAGTTGAAATAGTAACTGCTATGTTTTGTGATTTATTTTCCACAATCACTTGTTGTAGGCTAATGGTATTGGCAGCCTCAGCCATTGATAGCTGTCCTGGCAGCATTCCTAATATTAAGCCAATGATTATTGCTAATGCTACCGCTGCTTTACTGTTTAATTTCATCTTTATGGCCTCCGTTTCAGCTAATTGTAATTCGACAGAAAAATATAATACTAGGGTTCTTATCGGATAAAGAGCTATTTTTCTAAAGAGTTTTTAGAAAAAAATACAAAAAAAAACCACCCAAATATGAAATTTGGGGGCCACTATATAGATACCATATATATCATATAGTAAGGGAGGCTGATTAATAATTTAATTGCATTTTAAATTTAACATTTTTTGCCTTCGACTTCTATCGTGCTAATATCCTATTTATTTTAGGCCCCTGGTCCTAAATTCGACAATATTTACTAGACTTTTTTGGATAGATAAAGTAAAATACCACTTACAAAAGGTAAATAGTTAAACCTTTCCATTAGGAGGTGATGCAGTATGAAGAATCTTTCAACTGCACAAAGATCCTTACTAATCTGCTGTACCGTTGCGGGACTTGTTTTAGGTGCTGCTCTAGCATCGGCGGATTTTAACTGGGACAAGCTTAAATCTAAAGAGGCAGAGCAGGAGGAGGTAATTCCTGACAACCGCTATGCCATATACCGGGAGATTAAGGACACTGCCAAAAAAAACAACCCCAAGCTAACTAGCATGGAGTTGTTTGAGATAGCCCAAAGCGTCTATCAGAGTTCCCTTGAGTTTGATATGGACTACAAGCTGATTTTAGCCGTCATCAAAAAGGAGAGTCATTTCCGCATTAAGGCTGTTAGCAGCAAGGGTGCTCAGGGCTTGATGCAGGTTATGCCTAAAACGGGACAAATCTGCGCCAAGGAGCTGGGGCTAGAAAACTACCAGCTAACGGATATTTCTACTAATATCCGCCTTGGAACCTATTACCTAAAGCAGCTAATGGATCGCTATCAGGATCAGCACTCGGCCCTGACAGCCTACAACAGAGGCCCTACTGGTCTGAAAAGATATATTACTAGAACTGGAACCTCGGAAAGCAAATACTCCCAAGATATTTTGGGCTACGTCCATCCATAATACCATACGTAAAGGCTACTGTTCATTGCCAAACTGGGCATAGTAGAGCTTGCGGTATAATCCATCCGACTCTAATAGCTCATGGTGCTTGCCCCGGGCCACAACCTCACCGTTGTCTATCACCAGGATTTGATCAGCCTTGACAATGGTAGAAAGCCTATGGGCGATGACAAAGGTGGTGCGCTTTTGATACAGCTTCTCTAGTGCCTGTTGAATCAGCTGCTCTGATTCTGAGTCTAGGGATGAGGTAGCCTCATCTAGGATAAATATTTTAGGGTCTTTGATGATAGCCATGGCTAAGGCAATTCTCTGTTTCTGCCCCACCGAGAGCTTTACTCCCTTTTCTCCTATCTCCGTATCGTAGCCTTGGGGCAGATGCTCAATAAACTCATGGGCATTGGCTGCTTTGGCCGCTGCTACCATTTCCTCCTCACCCACCTCTTCTTTAGCATAGCGAAGATTATCCCGCACACTGCCACTAAATAAAACAGGCTCCTGTAACACCATGCCAATGTGACTGCGCAGCGATGCCAGCTTAAGCCGACGCAAATCGATGCCATCAATGGTAATTTGCCCTTGCTCCACGTCGTAGAATCTGGGGATCAGGTTGACTAGAGTTGACTTGCCTGCTCCACTTGGGCCAACTAGGGCAATAATCTGGCCAGAGCGGGCCTGAAAGCTGATATCCTTAAGCACCTGCTCACTGCCGTGGCTAAAGGATACATTTTTAAACTCTACCTGGCCTCTGATTTCATCTATTGACACAGCATGGGTGTCCTCTATTACGTCAGGCTGCTGATCTAGCAGCTCATAAATTCTTTCCAGACTGGCAATACCACTCTGAACCACGTTGTTTAGCATAGACATGCGGATAATAGGTCTAAACAGCAGCTGCATATAAGCTAAAAAGGCTGCCAGCTCTCCTAGGGATAAGGTGCCCGCCATCACCTGGTTGCCCCCTACCCACAAAATAATCAGGGTTGAAAGGTTGGTGGTCAGGTCCACCGTAGTCTCCAGTTTGGCCACCTGATTGCCTCGAAAGATTCCCAGCTTCTTTTTGCCCTCTGCCTTAGCTGAAAATTTTTCTAGCTCCTGCTTTTCTCCGCCAAAGGCCTGGACTACCTTGATACCGCTTAACCCCTCCTGTAATATTCCCGCCATTTCGCCTATCTTTACCTGATAATCTTTGCTAATCCTTCTCATGCTTTTACTGACGGTTATAACTATGAACAGCATCACCGGAAAAAGCAGCAGAGTAGCCAGGCTCAGCTTCCAGTTCATCAGCATGACGATGACAAGCACACCAAAAATAGTCAGCGTCTGCTCCACCAGCTGAGATGAGCCCATAACGATCATCTGCTGTAGGCTGTTCACGTCATTTATCACCCTAGACATAATTCTCCCAGTGATATTTGACTCATAGTAGCGGAGAGATAGGCGATAGAGATGGGAGGTTAAATCCCGACTCAAATCATATAACACATTCTGAGCAATTTTAAAGTTAAGTCTCACCCGATACCAGTTGAAAAAAGCCTTCAGCGCCAAAATACCAGCGGTGCCACCAATAATCAGATTTAAGCGCTCATGGTCCCCCTCTAGAACCACCTTATCAATTACAACTCGAATTAATTGGGGAATAAGGGTGGTGACTGCTGCTGAAAAAATCATCAAACAGGATACTATAGCAATCCCCATCCAATAGGGACGCAGATAACTGAAAAAACGCTTTAAGGCCTCCATCTCATTCCCCCCTACCACCAAGCCATCTGCTTATTTCTTGCGCTGGAGCAATATCTTGAAGGCGTCTCCCATTCCTCCAGGCATAATCAGCTGCCTTATCTTTTGATTTAGCCTGTATTTCTCCAAATCAAACTGACCTTCCGATTGTCCCTGCATTTGTTCCCCAATACCCATGTTTATCAAAAACCTGCCCTGGGTCCCATACTCAACCTTTTGTAGGCTATGCTTTTCTCCCCAGTTTATTAGGGCAGAAAAGTTAACATGGGCAGTGATGTCCCTTAAGCCAATTTCCTCCAGGGGGTTCTCCTGAACCTGATGCTGCTGATAGCACAGGAGCGTCCCATCGAATCGGTGGGGAGCTGCCAGCTCCTGAGACAGGTAGCCGTAGTCAATAGTCAAAATGTAGCCCTGCTCCAGGCCCCCACTTACTTCCTCTAGCCAATGAATACTGTCCAAATTTACCTCGATAGTCTGCCCTACTTCTAATGTAGTATCTGCCAGCTCTAAGAATGCTTGTATTTCCTCTGAGGCAGGCAGTGAAAAATCCAAAAATAGCTCTTCATCCTGGTCAGACTTCACTACCGCCTCCATCAGCCCCTGATTGGTTAGCTGCACCAGATGCACAGGGAAGGCATCTAGCAGCTCATTGCTGAGGACACATCCTATCAGGGGATAGCGGGGAGCATCCTTTAGCTTGTCTAGCCAAACTATCTGCCCAGGCAGGTCTATGCTTTCCAGTATTTCTCTTTGCAGCCTTTGCATACTAGGGCTTAGCTCCACTATTCCATAGGTCAAAAGGGAAAATAGCTCTGGCTCCTCTTTTTTAATAGTCAATAGAATATCTCGAGCCAAAATCCCTTTACCCGCTCCGTATTCCACCAAATAAAACTCCCGGGGACAGTTTAGCTCCCGCCAAAGTTCGGCTATCTTCTTAGCAAGCATAGCACCAAAGATAATGCCCACATCAGAGCTGGTGTAAAAGTCTCCCTTAGAACCAATTTTGGGCTTATCCGAGGTATAGTAGCCCAGCTGGGGGTGATAGAGGGCCAGCTCCATAAATTGGCGAAAGCTAATGAAGGCATTGGCAGTAATTTCTTCTCTTATCAATACTTCTAGCTGATTCATAATACTACTTCCAGCCCTCTAGGCTGTCCTGCTGTTCCGTTAGCTTGTCCAGCTGCTGATTTGTAAAGCTGTAGGGCAACAGCTCACCGCTAGTCTTTATCCAGTACTGCCCCGCTGCAGTACCCATGACCACATCATAATCCTGGCCAAATTCAACCATTACCTGACGACATGCTCCACAGGGAGATGCGTACTCCTCCAAATCAGTCACCAAGGCTAGGGCTACAAAATCCTGATGCCCCTCACTTACCGCCTTGAAAATTGCCGTTCTCTCGGCACAGTTTGTTAGACCATAGGAGGCATTTTCCACGTTGCAGCCTGTAAATATCTCTCCCGATTTGGTCAAAAGGGCTGCACCTACTCTAAATTTTGAATAGGGAGCATAGGCATTGGCTTTAGCCTTTATTGCCGCTGCTATCAAATGGTCGTAATTCTTTTCCATTTCCCTTACCCCTTTCTGCAATAATACTTACCCCACCACTGGTTCCAATTCTACTGGCCCCAGCTTGAACCATTTCCACCACCGCCTCATAGGTGCGCACTCCTCCCGAAGCCTTGACCCCGATATCTGGTCCTACAGCTTGGCGCATTAGCTTTATGTCCGCAGCTGTAGCTCCTCCTGGCCCAAAGCCAGTAGAGGTTTTCACAAAGTGAGCACCAGCCTGAACTGCCAATTGGCAGGCTACTATCTTCTCCTCATCTGTTAATGCACCTGTCTCTAGGATAACCTTTACAGTTTTCCCTTGAGAGGCCTTGACCACACCACTGATATCCTCTAACACGCCATCTCTATTTCCTGCTTTTAATAGCCCAATATTTAGTACCATATCAATTTCATCTGCTCCAGCAGTCACTGCTTGCTCCGCTTCCATTGCCTTAATTGCAGCAGTGTTGGCTCCCAAGGGAAACCCTACCACTGTGCACACCATAACAGAGGATTGGGCTAGCTCCCGCTTAGCTGTCTCAACATAAACAGGATTGATGCAAACTGAAGCAAATCCATGTTCTCTAGCTTCTTTGCAGAGCTTAACCACATCCTCCTCCCTGGTATCAGGTTTTAACAGAGTATGGTCTATCAGCTTCGCCACTTCACTTTTATTCATAGTAATCCTCCTTCAAGACTGTAAGCTAATATTTGTACACATTGTCTTTATCAACAAATCCTTGAATAAGCTTAGGAGGCTCCTTTAGCTCTGGCTTAATAGTGAATGCTCCTAATACCTTTTGAACTATGGGCTCCAGCTTTTCCAGGGTGCTGTTGTTCCCATGGAGCACTGCCAGCACATCGTCTTGCTCTACCTTATCTCCCACCTTTTTCTCCAAAACTATCCCCACAGCTAAATCAATAATTGATTCCTTGGTTTCTCTACCTGCCCCCAGCAGCATGGCGCTGACCCCAATCTCTTCCGCCTTTATTTGATGAACATAGCCAGATTCTCCTGCTTTAACAAAAATCTTTTTGTCCGCTTGGGGTAATAAGGCCAGATTATCAATTACTGCTGGGTCTCCTTGCTGAGCTATTATCAGCTGTCTTAGCTTTTCCAGCGCTCCACCATTGGCAATAAGCTGCTTTAAAAGCTGTTGGCCTTCCTCCACATCTTTGACCCTTCCAGCCACCTGCAGCATATGACCGCCCAAAAACAGGCACAGCTCCTCTAAGTCCTTTGGACCCTGACCCTTCAGTGTCCAAATAGCCTCTTCTATTTCCAGAGCGTTACCCACCGCTTTACCTAAAGGCTGGTCCATATCAGTTAGTACCGCCACCGTTCTCCTGCCCGCTCCCTGTCCTATTTCTACCATGGTTTTAGCTAAGGCAAAGGCTTCATCCAGATCCTTTAAAAAGGCTCCATCTCCCGTTTTCACATCCAGCACTAAGCCTTCTGCCCCGGCAGCCAGCTTTTTGCTCATAATGCTGCTGGCGATTAGCGGCAAGCTATCCACCGTTGCAGTTACATCTCTGAGGGCATACAGCTTCTTATCAGCCGGCACCAGATTGCCTGTTTGTCCCACCACTGCTACTCCAATTTCCTTTACCGCTCTAATCATCTCCTGAATTGGCAGGGATGTATTGAAGCCAGGAATGGCTTCAAATTTGTCCACAGTACCCCCGGTATGCCCCAGACCACGTCCAGACATTTTAGCTACTGGAACTCCTGCTGCAGCAACTAATGGGGCAAGCACTAAGGTAGTGGTATCTCCTACTCCCCCTGTGCTGTGCTTATCTACTTTTATTCCAGGTATATCAGCAAGGTTTACTTGGTCTCCCGACTCCAGCATGGCCAGTGTCAAGGCTAGTGTTTCTTCCTTATTTAGTCCCTTAAAATAAACCGCCATGTTGAAGGCAGCCATTTGGTAATCGGGAATTTGTCCTTGGGTATACCCTTGAACCATATGTTTAATCTCTTCTTTAGTCAGCTTAATTCCGTTGCGCTTTTTAAGAATTATATCATATGCTCTCATTGACTCCACTCCTCGCCCTAGCTTTATTATTTAGTTCTAATCTTAACTTTCTTATTTATTTTAGGAAAATCCTGCATATGAAATAAAGGATTTTTCTAATATTATATCGAACTTATTTGTCAAACAATAATATTTTTTGCATTATGCAAAAATATATGTTAGATTGCTTAAACTAACAAAAGGAGTTGATGTTTATGTTAGTAAAAAAATATATGTCCAATAATGTTATCACCATTTCCCAATCCTCCAGTTTTATAGAAGCAATGGAAAAAATGGAGCAGCATCAGATTCGCCATCTACTAGTTATGAATGGGGACCAGCTGGCTGGCATAGTCACCCTAACTGACTTGTATCGGGTATCCCCTTCTCCCGCTAACGCTTTAAGTAATCATGAGCTTTTATACCTATTAGATAAGGTTCAGTTAAAGGATTTTATGACTAAAAAGCTAGAGGTTATTGATCCGGAGAAAACGGTTAAGGATGCAGCTAAGCTGATGCTAGAAAATAAAATCAGCTGTCTCCCTGTAATAAGCGATGGACAACTAGTAGGGGTATTAACAGAGACCGACGTATTAAGGGCAATGATGAATGAGTAGTAAGTATAATTAAGATAAAATCCTGCTGTCATAAAGGGCAATTTTGCCTCATATCAGCAGGATTTTTATTTTTAGATTTCCATTTCTCTATTTAATTCCCCTAAGTGCTCCCTAGTTTCCTTCCATACCTGCTGCAGCCGCTCATACTCTCCTTTTTCAATATACCTGTCTTGCCCCGAATTGTATTTTGTCAGGTATTCTTCCACAGGTAGAATTCGATAGTTCCATCTATTATCCTTTCGAAATTTATGCACCCAAGTTGGTATATAGCTTACCCTTTCAATAGATACTTTGTTGTCAACAGGATCTTTGGTTATTTCAAGGGTTAGGATTACGCCGCTATCTCTATAGCGATCTCGTTGATTGGAAATAAAGTTGCCCAAGGAATATATTACAAAGCTGTCATTGATAAATTCTGCTGGCTGGATGACGTGGGGATGGCTACCTAAGATAATATCAGCTCCCCAAGCTACTAGCATATTAGCTAAAGACCTTTGAGATGCATGAGGCTGCCTCTGGTATTCGTTTCCCCAGTGCATGCAGATGACAACTAAGTCCACTAGAGGTCGCAAATTAGTGATATCCTCCTCCATCTGCTGGTGGTCTATTAGATTCACCAGGTAGCTTTTTCCGTTGGGTATCGGGATGCCATTTGTACCGTAGGTGTAAGCCAGTAGGCCTATGGTAATTCCGTTCCTCTCTACAATAACTGGGCTGTTTCTAGCTTCTAAGCTAGAGTGGGTGCCCACTGGAGTTATACCCCTTTCCACCAATACCTCCAAGGTGCGCAGCAAGCCCTTCTCTCCTCTGTCTAAAGAGTGATTATTAGCTGTTGATAGCACATCAAAGCCTGCCCAAGCTAGGGCATCCGCCAATTCGTCCGGAGCATTAAACATAGGATACCCTGAATAGCCTCTATCTTTCCCTGCCAGAGTAGTCTCCAGGTTCCCAATGACCAAGTCACTTGCATGAAAGATAGGCTTGACCTCAGAAAAGTGATCCCTAAAGTCATAGATATTTTTTTCTTTTCTATAAGCTGAATTTATTTGGGGCATATGGGCCATTATATCACCTACTGCAGCAATAGAAATTTTTCTTAATGGCTCTGGTTCAGCTTCAATCTCCACTTCTTCTGGGGTAGAATCTCCTGTTAGTACTTGCTGCTCCTCCCGAGGCTCTCCCTTCAGCTGGCTTATTACTCCCTCTACTCCACAGCCCAACCCTATCAAGGCAAGGGCTAGCACTAAAAATAGTAAATGAATTACTTTAATTGTTTTTTTACAGTTCATTTTATTTGCCACAAGTTAAACCTCCAGAACATAATATAATTAGTAGTATTCTGTAGGATCTTGCATTTTCCTTCCAACCGAATCTCCCATTGAAGCAATAGCTGCAACTAACAAGAAGGGGCTCAAAGGAGCAAAAAAATCCCTCAGAAATATATAACACTGAGGGATTAGCTTTATTTTGAATTTTTTCAAGGTGCCTATTTAGCTTAAACTGCTGTTTTCATGTAAAACACAATCAGTAGATGCGCAGTTTTCACAAAGCACCTGTTTTGCCATGCTGTCATCCGCATAGCAACGGCCAAATAAGCACACCTTCACCTGAAGCTTTTCCATGTTATCCGCTCCTTTCCCCCTGTCCTTGGCACCTGAGAGATTAGCCCGAAAAAAACTTCGGGGTTGCTCCTTCGGCGGCGTAAAACGCTCTCTCCAGAGGTTCGTCCTGTTACGGTACCGCCCAATTACTGAGCACCTGAGAGTTTCAAAAACAGTCTGGCAAACTGTTTTTTTGCCCCGCCGGTAGGCTAATGCCTTCTCCCGCAACAATCATCCGAATATTTTATTATTATTTTTTCTCTATCTATAAATATCTATTACTACATAACCTGCAAAATTCCTGCAGTCTATTTAAATAATAATTTCACTTTTACATAGTAAAAAGAAGGCTTGTTGGCCTTCTTTTTACTATTCGGAAGCTTATCTAATCACCACTGGCACCGCCACCATATTCTCTTCACCATTTCTCCCATTGGAAAAAACCTCTAAGGTTCCTTGCTGATTTTCTCCCGGGGGCGAATAGGATAGTGTAGCACTAAAGTTACCAATTTGAGGCGCAGCAGCAGTGGCAGTAGTGCTGCTTTCTGCAATCACTTCTCCTTGATTATTTTTCATTCTTACATGAACTGTGGCACCTGGCACCCGAGCTCTTCCTACCACCTGGACTGGTGAGGTAACTTCTCCATTTGGTCTTGGCTCCTGCACCTGTATAAAGTTCTCCTGTTGCTGAGCTGGAGGCTGCTGAGCCTGGGGTGCAGGCTGCTGCTGGGCTGGCGGCTGTTGGGCCTGGGGTGCAGGCTGCTCTTGAATCTGCCCATTAGCTTCCTCTTCCAGCTCTTCTTCTAGCTCAGAATCAAATAGAAAGGCGATTCCATGGGGACGTTGATTTATATCTAAGCGTATCAGCATGGCATCAGCTGCTGTAGCTGTCTGTTGTTGGCCATCTTGAGCTTCTTCCTGCTGTTCTTCAGCTGTGTCTTGTTCCTCCCCTGCCTGTTGTTCTTCCTGGGGGCGGGCTTCTTCGGTTAGGCGAACTTCTAATAGCACAGTATCGCGACCGGGTACTCTTTGTAGTACTTCTTCAATAGCCAATATCTCGTCGCTATCCTGAGCAGACTGAACTAGCACCCAAAACTGGTCATCGGATTCAAACCATACAGTCATTTCGCCACCTTGATTGTTTTCCACTAACTGACGGGCCATCTGGGGTCCCTCATTTAAAGCTACCTCGGTAAAGAAAATTCTAGATACCTCTGGTACTACTACAGTTTGGGGTGGTGGAGTCTCTGCTGGTGGTGCTGGCTTCCTTGCAGGACATCCAGCCATAGTCAAGGCAAAAATTGTTGCTAGAGAAAAAATTAACAGTTTGATTTTCAAATTATGCTTTTTGTAGTTAAACATGGTACTTCCCCTTTCTTTGATGTTTATTGGATATTAAAGATGTTTATTGGATATTAAAATTTGTACCGTGACATTGAATACATACCTCTCCAGAAGGTGTGGGATCGCGTTGCTCCTGGTAATGACCAATTCCTTGATGGCAATTAACGCAAGCCATTTCTATCTCAAAATGGCGTCTGTTATGAGATAAAGCAGCTACTTGGTTTTCATGATCTGGCCTTACGTTTTGATGACAGTCTAGGCATCTTTGTGAAAATCCCCAGGTATCAGCAGATGCCATAGGTACAGCATCAGGATTGGTGACATGAACGTAGAGCTCATGTAAACCATATACCTTTCGCTTTACTAGTCCTACTACTCCAGGATCTGCGTGACAGGATAAGCAGCTTACATGTTGATGAGAGGATTGCTCCCATGAGGCTACTAACGGTGCAATGGAGTGACAGGAGGCGCAAAAGCTAGGTCTTGAGGTTAATTGAATTGCTGCAGCTGATAAAATTAAAAGTCCTATAACCGCTACAATTCCAGTGACCTTGTATTTCATAACTAACTCCCTTCCAGCCTCCATTATGTTTTGTAATATTCATTTTTACCTGTTTTAATAGATATTACTCAAGTAGATTTTGCCAACACATAAAAAAGCAGCTAGATCTTAAATCTAGCTGCTAATATGGAAATCTTATTTATTCTAATTTGTTCTTATTTGTTATCCTTTGAATCATAGAAAAGCTTTAGCGCACTTCTAGCCAAGCTTACCTGCAATGGAAAAGCAGGTCCTTTTTCTCCATCCATATCAGTTATCAAAGGCTCACTACAGCTGATTTGCACTCCGGCAGATTGATAGTAAAGCACCTTGTCACTTTCTAAATGCTCTCCCTGCATCAGTCTAAAAAACAGGCTGATAAACTCCCGCAATGTACAGCTTTTTACCAGAATCAGATCTAGTAAACCATCGTTGCTATCTGCTGCTGGAGCCAGCTGATGAAATCCTCCTGCTGAATTGCCATTCATAATCAGACAAAGCATGATTTCTCCCGAATAGCTTAATCCTTCAATTGCTTGTAATTCTAGTTTAAAGGATCTAAACTTGGGGATTTTCTCTATGCCCTTAATATAATAGGCAGCCTTACCTAGGAGATTTTTAAGCTGATAGTTAACCTCGTATGAAACATCGGTGAGCAATCCGGCACTAATGACATTGTGAAAATACAAGCCATTGGCCACCCCCAAATCAATAGCTCTAGTATGTCCCTGCTCTATTATCCCACACCAGCTTTCCAAGTCTTTAGGCATCCCCAGATGAGTAGCCAAATCATTGGCAGTTCCCCCAGGATATACAGCCAAGGGAAGCTGGGATCCTTGCTGCATCATTTCATTAATCACCAGGTTAATTGTTCCATCTCCACCTACTGCAAAAACTGCCTGGTATCTTCCTGTATTCAAGTCTGCTAGACCATTTTTTACGTCATAACTACTAGCGGTGCGGTAGGGAATTATTTGCCAGTCTATCTTCTGCATTTTTTCGCATATCATATCCAGTTTCCCTTTAAAAGCACCATCCCCCGCCACCGGATTATAAATTAATTTTGCATACCTCACCTAGTATCTCCCTCTTTCCAAAGCCATTTAATAAAGACGAACTAAAAGTAGTGCCACACCTATGCCCAAAATAGCTCCTGCTACTATTTCGATTGGCTCATGACCCAACAGCTCTTTTAAATTTTCCCGACGATGCTCAGGGTCACCAAAAATTCCTTGAATCTCTTTAGAGACAAACTGCATATCCTGCATTAGGGCATTAATCATAGTAGCTTGCTTACCCGATTCTCTGCGAACTCCCGCAGCGTCATACATAACTATAAAGCCAAAAACCACAGCAATAGCTACTAATGGGTGGGACCAACCGTAATCCAATATCAGGGCTGTGACCAAGGATACTACAAAGGCTGAGTGGCTACTAGGCATGCCATCCGTGCCAAACAATCGAGAAAAGTCCAATTCGCCATCAGTCATATAGTGGATTGGGAGTTTAATTACTTGAGCTGTAATCACTGCGGCCAGAGCTGCCATTAATGGAAAATTGTTTATAATATCTTCGATCATCTATCCTCACCCTTCTAACACTATTTTTGAAAAATATGCCCCACCTATTATTGGGTCAGGTTCTGCTCTGTAGTCAAATAGTAACACTATTGGATAACAATATGTCTCTTCCCCAAATATCTCTAAATAGGTTTCTTGACTAATCGGATAGTAGGCTAACTGCTTAACCAGTTGACGCTGATTGCTTAAATATTGATACACCTGCTGTAGGATTATCCTCTGCTTATTATTTACAATAGACCAATCGGGCAATTGGGTAAGTCTTTGCTGTCTTAATAAATCTATGGTCAACAGCTCTGCTACTTCTTCTTTAGTTTCCCCCCAATTGTCTTGATAAAAGGAAAGCAATGTCTCATATAGCTCCTTCTGCTTTATTTGTCCTATCTTTTTTCCAAGCTTGTTAAAATAGTTTGCTAAATCAGCAAAAAGCTGATACTTAGCCGGGTAGCTTTTTAGTAAATAATTGATTGTATAGTAGAACTGTTGAGAGTTATAGAGCTTGTCTATTAGCTCCTCAATATTCTTTAAGCTTAATAGCTGCTGATAGGTTATGTATTTATTGCTCAGCACCTGATAAGGTGGCTCTGCTGTGAAGACATAGCCGTGCTCCTCCCAGTCTTCTCTTATCCTGGTGCCCTTCAGAAGCTTAAGAAACCCTAATTGTAAATAGTGGGGCTTAAGCTCAAGGACCTGATTTAAAGAGTTTAAGAAGCTAGTATAATCTTCAAAGGGCAAGCCGGCAATTAAATCTAAGTGCAAGTGGATGTTGTTATTTTGTCTTAATCCTATTACATTATCCCTGAGCTTCTCCCAGCTCATCTGTCGGTTTATAGACTGTAAGGTTTCTGGATTAGCAGACTGAATACCTATTTCAAACTGAAATAGACCTGAGGGTACCTGGGATAAAAAATGAATGGTGTCCTGATCTAAAAGACTGGCACTTATTTCAAAATGATAGTTGATTTTAGCATCTCCAGTTTCCTCTAGCAAAAATTTCCACAAGGTAATTGCCCGATGCTTATTGGCGTTAAAGGTTCTGTCTACAAATTTTATTTGTTTGGCCCCTGCCCCTATCAGCTTTTTTATATCCTGCTTAATCTGCTCAAGAGGCAGGTGCCTAACGCCCTTAGTGCTAGAAGACAAGCAGTAGGTACAGCTGTAGGGACAGCCTCGCGAGGTCTCCAAATAGGCAATCTGCTGGGAAAATTCAGTGAGCTCCCCCTGATATGGACTGGTAATCCGCTCTGGGGAAGCTGGCTTAGGGCAGGATTCTATAGCTGGTCTTACCCTTTCTTTATCCCTCCACCAAACTCCTGCGATATCCTCAAATATTTTTTTCTCATTGAGCAGAGATTCTAGCACAGCTGGCAGGCTTTCCTCTCCTTCACCAGTGATAACTATGTCAATCCAGGGATTTTGTTGCATCACTTCCTCAGGAGCATAGCTTACCTCTGGCCCTCCAAGCAACACAATGGTATCTGGGGCGACTTTTTTTAGATTGGCAGTCAAAGTCAGTATCTGTTTTATGTTCCAGATATAACAGGAGAAAGCAGCTACTTGGGCTGCTTCGCTATAGATAGCACCTAGAACATTATCCAAATCCGCATTAATTGTGTATTCTTGCCTAACAACCCCTAAGGACCCAGCTTTGAAAGAGACCAGTTTTTGACAGCTGGCCTCTAGATATCGCAAAGCGAGAGAGGTATGAATATACTTTGTGTTCAGTGTGGTCAATAATACCTTCATAAGTTCACCTCTTAAAAGCCTTATCTAACTGTTTGTACTGAGCCAGCTCCTTGATGCCATTTACTCACACCCATGTCCTCCGCATTAGACATGATTATTTTCTTTACTTCATCAGGATTTAAGTCAGGATTTTTTTCTAGCATCTGAGCTACTATTCCCACCACTATAGGTGTGGCCATAGAGGTTCCAGACATAGCTGTATACCATTGGTCCCCAGTGCTTCTTTGCTGCATTTGCTTTTCCACATAACTATTTGGAACCCTCAAGGAAACAATGTTTGTTCCTGGAGCCACCACATCAGGCTTTACCCCACCATCGATGGTAGGTCCTCTACTAGAAAAGGCTGCAATACTATCGTCCCTTCTTTGGACTGTTCTCTTGTCATCTGTTGCTCCCACGGTAATGATTTTCGGCTCAATCCCAGGGCTGCTTACAGTTCTCTCCTTTGGTCCATCGTTTCCAGCGGCAGCGCAGACTACTATACCCTTTTCCCAAGCTCTGCCCACTGCTAGGCAAACTGGATCGTCTGCCGCTGTATTTTCAGCTGGTGAACCCAGGGATAGACATATGACCTGAACCTGTTGTCGATTTGTTATGCACCAATTAATTCCTTCAATAACCTTAGACATGCTGCCCGATCCCATTTTATTTAATACCTTGATACCTATTAGCTCCGCATTATATGCAGGAGCCCTATATTTGCCCTTAGACAGCTGTCCGTTTCCAGCTATACAGCCTGCAACATGGGTGCCATGCCCATTGTCATCATAGGGATTAGACCTATTATTTACCAAGTCTACAAAGCCTATTATTCTATTTTTTGGCTTAGTCAAGTCTTCATGAGGACTGATGCCTGTATCAATCACTGCCACCTTGACCCCTTTGCCTGTAAATTGCTGCTCCCAGAAGTAATCCGCTTTTACTGTACTACTGGCCACATCCAACAGCGCCTGAACATGACCATCATAGCTTATTTTCTCCACCTGGGGAGTGTCAATTAGCTTTTTTAGAGCATCTATATTGACCGTGGCCGTGAGCATATCCAACTCAGACATATCTTTGCCTGCATTGCAGCCCAGCTGCCTTATTGTGTCCGCTAGCTCTTGGATACCTACTCTATTTTTCTGATATTTGATAATTACAGGATACTTTTTTTTCTTTGATGTAATCCAAAGCCAACCCTTTTGTAGCAGGCAGGGAATACCTCTAAGCTCACTGTAGGTTTGGAGAACCTCTCTTCTCAATCTTTTGTCTAGCTTATCACTGCCTCTTAACCAATCAAATTCTCTGGTTAGCATTATTAGTCACCTTCCTTAAGCTATAGCATCTCTACTATAGATTATGGAAGATATAGGGAGAGGTTACTAGTTTCCCCCAATATTTCGACCTTTTTCTCCATGCTTTTTATTTCCCCCTAGTAGCACCCAATAGAGGAAGATAGCAATTACTCCTGCTAGACTAGAAATAAGATACATCATTCCATAGCCAACCCATCCGGAAAGAAGTCCCAACAGAATGGCCCCAGCTCCAATCCCCAAGTCAAAGGCGGAAAAAAAAGTAGCATTTGCAGCTCCCCTGCGCTCTGGCGGTGCCAGCATTATGGTCAAGGCCTGCAAGCTGGGCTGGGATGCCCCAAAGCCTATGCCTAACAAAATGCTACTGACAATAAAATAGTTCATGGACTGGGCCAAGCCTAGCACTACTACTCCAGCAATTGCCAGCATAATCCCCGTAATAACAGGCAAATCAGCCCCCCTTGAGTCCAATATCCTTCCAGCAATAGGCCTAGTGATTAACAGCACTACTGCATAGATGGTAAAGAACATGGCCACATTCTCAATTCCCACGCTTTTGGCATACAGAGCGATAAAGGTGATTATTCCGCCGTAGATAAAGGTTAGGAAAAATAGTACACTGCTGGTGGGAAAAGAGCTTCTCTCAAATATGGCAGGCTTGATTGTCTCTTCTTCTTTTAAGATAGGTGGGTATTTAATGAGCTGAGTCAGTCCTAGAGCTATGATTGCTAAGATGGTAGATAGAATAAAAAGCCAGCTGAATCCAATTTTTTTAACTATTAGTAGACCTAGGGCAGGGGCAAAGGCCATAGAGAAGCTGGCAGACATCCCGTAAAAGCCTAATCCCTCACCTCTGCGCTTAGGTGGTATCACATCTGCTGCCACTGTGCCCGATGCAGTGGTAGCTGCACCCCACCCAATGCCGTGAATGATACGCAAGCCTAACAGCAAGGCCACGCTATAGGTATATTTGTAGAGTAATACAGATATAACAAAAATGATTAGACCAATAGTTAATACTCCTCGGCGACCCTTTCTATCCATCAGAAGGCCGGCGTAGGGTCTAATTAGTACTGCTGATGCGGTAAAAATACCTATAATCAGCCCCACCACCAGCTCATCGCCTCCCAAGCTCTCGGCATAGATAGGCAGGGTGGGAAGAAGCATTTGAAAGCTGACGAAGAGAATAAAATTTACCACCGTTATCAGCACAAAATTTTTTGTCCAAAGGGGTTCCTTGAGCTGGGAGTCCATGGGATTATCTCCTTGCTATTTATAAATTAAAAAATTTGTCAGCTGAAAGCCCCTATCCAGGATAGAGCTTTTGATGCTTTCACTGGTCAACAGCTCCAGCTCCTGCTGGCGCTCCCCAGTGTAGCTGCTGTTGGCTAGTAAATAGTGATCCACTATTCCAGGATGCACCATCAGCTCCACTATACCAGAGCCCTTTAGCTGGCCTTTTGCCTTATCCAGCTCTGCCAGCAGGTGCTCCTGAGTAGCCCTTTGCCCGTAGAAGGAGCCGATAAAATAATCAGGGGTGGCAATACATCGCTCTCTCAAGTATTGCCCCATTTCCTGGCTAATTGAACGCACCGGCAGCTTGTATTCAAGGGCTAGCTTGGCCACTGCCTCCAGCACCTGCTGGTTTTCAAAGATGTGATGATGACAGTCAAGATGGGATATGGAAATGCTTTGGCTTAGCACCTGCTCTATTTGGCTTTTTAGCTCTAGGCTTATTTCCCCTACTGGTAGCTGGCTGCTTACTATCCATTCTCTTGTTTTAAAATAGCCCCTTTGATCAACTAAGCTGGGAATTTTTTCTTTAGGGCTTATGGGCATACTACTGGTTAAACATAAATGCAAGCCAACTGCTGGTATCTGTCCGCTCTTTATCCTCCCTATCGCCTCATTACTTCCTATGCGGTTTACTAGCAAGGTAGTGCTAGTTACAATTCCCTTTTGGAATCCAAGAGCTATTCCTTTGTTTACCCCAGGGCAATAGCCTAAGTCATCAGCATTTACTATTAGTCCCAGCATTGTTATCACCTCTATACACATGTATTTCCATATCCAGCACTTCCATTCCTGCAATAACAAAGAAACTTAAAAACCTAAAGTAACTGTTGTCCCCTCGCCAAGCTCACTGTCAACCTCAATAGTTCCCTTGTGGGCCTGTACCAAGGCACTGACTACTGAAAGGCCTATTCCAGCACCTCCGGTCTTTCTATCCCTAGATTTTTCGCCTCGATAAAAACGCTCAAATATATGAGGTAAATCCTCTTGAGAAATACCCATACCATTATCTTTGACTACTAAATAGACCTTTTCCTTCTGGCTATAAGCAGTTATTTTGACTAAACCGCCACTTGGTGTATACTTTAGAGCATTGTCTATTAGGTTAGTCATTATTTGCTGTAGTCTATCTTTATCAGCAAGAAAGGATAATTCAGGTGCAGGCTCATCTACAATTAGCTCCACACCCTTATTTAAAAATGCTGGAGCAAAGTATTGTCTAAGTGAGTTAAGAGCCTCTCTAGCGTTGATTCTTTCCTTTTTGAGAACAATAGTAGGATTTTCTGCTGCCAACAATTTTTCTAAGTCGTTTACTAATCTAACTAAGCGCATAAGCTCCCCATGACATTGCTTGATACGCTCATGGGTAGGCTCCCAGACTCCGTCCTGAAATGCCTCCAGCTGGCTACGCAACGTAGCCAATGGTGTTCTCAGCTCGTGGGCTACATCTGTTGCAAACTGTTTTCTTAACTTTTCCTGCTGAAGTAAGGATTCAGCTAAATCCTTAAACGCATCTGCCAGCTCCCTTAGCTCCTCTGTTTGTTGTCTATCAGGATCGATAGGGATATTTAGATTGTGCTTCTGCAATTCCCTTGCAGTGTCTCTCATCCTATTTAAATCATCGGTAAGCCTCTTTGAAAGGGTGAAGCTAAAAATCGCCCCTACTACAGTCATTGTAAGGGCTGCACCTATTAAATAGCGATTGATGCTACCTAAAAAATGAATCTCCGAGTCTACATATTCCCTTTGATAGATCGCTACTAGGAGCCCAACCTCCTTGGTTCCTACCTTTAAAGGATAGGTGCTAGAGGTCAGATTCATGTTTTCCAGCTCTACTGTTTTTTGATTATTTCTCATCCCCATTCCCATACTAGCCATGTGAGTGGAGTCCAATACCAGACTACCATCACTGTCAAATATCTGATAGTAAATCCCTTCAGCCACAGCCTGCTGATGCAGCAGTACCACTAAATCATCTGGAGAAGAATGTCCGTTGTTGACAATAGACCGTTCCACCAGTTCCACCACCTGCAAAATATGCTCCTCTCTCTTCAACAATAAATAATCACTAAAGGTATCGTGGAGAGCTAAGTGGATAAAGGAGCTAATAAGTATAGTTCCAGCAAGAGATACCATTAAAAAATAGAATAAAAGCTTACTGCGAAGTGTGCGCAACATAAGGTTTTCCTCCAAATTTATAACCGATTCCATATACTGTTACGATATACTGGGGTTTCTTGGGATCATGCTCTATCTTCTTGCGCAGGTTTTTTATATGCACATCAATGCTCCGCTCATATCCTTCAAAGGCATCAGTCTGCACCATTTCCAGTAAATCAAAGCGACTATATACTCGACCAGGGTATCTAGCCATGCCTGAAAGTAGTTTAAACTCAATAGGAGTAAGACTTATTTCCTCATTTCCTAGCAGCACCTGATGCTGGGGAAGATTTAATATTAGCTGTCTATCATTAAAAACCAGCTGTCCTCTTTCTTCAATTCTCTGAGTTCTACGCAGAATTGCCTGGGCTCGCACCACTACCTCTTTAGGGCTAAAGGGCTTGGTGATATAGTCGTCTGCTCCAATTATTATTCCTTTTATCCGCTCCTCCTCCTGACTCTTAGCAGTAAGCATGATTATTGGCACATCAGAGCTTTTTCTAATCTGCATGCAAATTTCCTCACCAGTGATATCTGGTAGCATTAGGTCAAGGATAATTAAATCGGGTTTTTTGTCTTGAATAATCTTTAAGCCTTCTCTCCCATTTGTGGCTGAGTATACCACATAGCCTTCTTTCTCAAAATATGCAATCAGCACCTCTATTATCAGTCTCTCGTCATCTACAATACATATGCTAGTAGTCATGTATTTCCCCTTCCCATTGGCTCGTCAATCTTTATTATAGCCAGAGAATATGAATATTTTGTGTCTATTTTTACAATAAGCATCAAATTCATAATTTCTTTATAATTAGTACAAATCTTCTTTACTATGTAATGGTATTGTATAGCTAGAGCAGTTGATTGAAACTGCAAAAAAACTTTACTGAGGAGGTTTTATAAAATGAAAAAAATAATATCTGGAGTAGTTTTGGGTTTGCTGGTACTAAGCGTTGGTTCTTATGCCTTTGCCCAAGAGGATATGAAGAAAGGTATGTGTGAAAAAGACGGTATAATTAATTTTGGTCACATGAAAAATAAAATGCAGGAAATGCATCCAGAGCTTTCAATTGAAGAGCTGCAAGAGAAATATAGAAAATGTCATGGAACCTTAGGAGCATCTCCTAGCAAAAATTTCAAGGATATGGGCAAGCATTAAAAACACTTTTTATCCACTATAAAGGCCTTTGCCATGTTTGGCAAAGGCCTTCTTCTTTAACCTATTTTATTTACAGGCTGAAAATCGATGCTGGGGTTTTTATCCTGCATCCACTCCATGGCAAACTCATTTTCAAATAGGGCAACGATATTTTCATCCTGATCCTTAACATAGAGGCAGTTGTAGCTGCGCAGCTTAGTGGGATCAATTTTCTCCTGGGACTTCAACCACCTGGCCACTGAATGGGGCAGACGGTGCATCTGCAGCTCTACGCCGTATTCATTCTTTAGCCTATGCTGAAACACCTCAAACTGCAGCTCTCCCACCGCTCCGATGATGATATCCTCTAGTCCATGCATAAAGCTCTTGTAAATCTGCACCGCACCCTCTTCCGCCAGCTGATACAGTCCTTTGTGAAACTGCTTATGCTTCATAGCATCCTTAGTAGATACCTTGGCAAAATGCTCCGGTGAGAACTGGGGCAGGGGAGCAAAGTTAAAGCTGCCCTCCTCTGTCAAGGTATCCCCAATGCGAAATATTCCCGGATCAAACAAGCCTATGATATCTCCCGGATAGGCTTCGTCAATAATCTGCCTGTCTTGAGCTAAAAATTGCTGGGGCTGAGCCAGCTTGATCTTTTTTCCTGCCCGCACGTGGTTTACTGTCATGTTCCTCTCGAAGCGGCCTGAGCAGATGCGCAAAAAAGCGATTCTATCTCGATGGGCTGGGTTCATGTTGGCCTGGATTTTAAATATAAAGCCTGCAAAATTGTTTGATATAGGGTCGATTAGGCCCTGGTCACTAACTCTCCCGCTCGGCGAAGGAGCCAGCTCAATAAACTGGTCTAGAAAGGCTTGTACTCCAAAGTTTGCTAGGGCACTGCCAAAGAAAACAGGGGTTAGCTTGCCCTGATTTATCTTTTCCAGGTCAAAGGGGTCACCAGCTATATCTAGTAGCTCAATGTCCTCGGTCAGCTGTCTGAATCGCTCTTCTCCTAACAGCTCCTTGACCTTAGGATCTGTGATGGTCAGATCATTTAAGGGAATCACTTCTCTTACGTCTTCCCCTTTATAATGCTCTAAACAATGATTAATGCGGTCGTAGATGCCAAAAAAGTCTTGTCCCATACCTATGGGCCAGTTCATGGGACAGGAGCGCATGCCTAAAACCCGCTCTATCTCCTCCAACAGGGCTAGGGGTTCCTTGCCAAATCTGTCCATTTTGTTGATAAAAGTAAAGACGGGGATGCCCTGCATTTTACATACTTGAAAGAGCTTAATAGTCTGGGCCTCTACTCCCTTTGCTCCATCTATTAGCATTAGGGCACTATCTGCAGCAGTTAAGGTTCTATAGGTGTCCTCGCTGAAATCCTGATGCCCTGGAGTATCCAAAATATTTATTTCATGGTTTTGGTATGAGAATTGCATCACGCTAGAGGTTACAGAAATCCCCCGCTGCTTTTCTATCTCCATCCAGTCGGAGGTAGCATACTTCTTTGCCTTCCGCCCCTTAACAGTACCTGCCAGCCGAATAGCGCCTCCAAAGAGCAGTAGCTTTTCTGTCATGGTTGTTTTGCCCGCGTCAGGGTGGGAAATGATGGCAAAGGTTCGCCTAGTTTTCACTATTGTTTCTAAATCCTTTAAATTGTTTTGCATATTTGTTTTTTCTTTCCTCTCTTGTTGTTTAACTAGAATACCATTTTCCTTCAATACTATTTAATATAGCATGAACTTGGGTTGCTGTAAAACCTAACAAGGAAAAATCCCCCAGATTATAATAATATGCCTCTGGGGGATTTGTGTTTTTAATTATGTACATATAATTAGCCTGCCATGACTCGTGGCAATTGGGACCAGGCCCCATCTGCCTTGCCAGCAAATAGCTCCTGCACATAAATGATGCGCTGGTTTTCTGAGCCGCGAAAGGTCAGCTCTAAATTGCGCAGCTCCTCTATGTAAGGACCATCCACCAGCACATCCGCATTCATTAGCAGCTCCAGCCAGCTCTCCCTACCGCTGGCCATTATCTCCTCTAGGGTATACCCTGTGTAGATCCAAACATTTTTACCTCGCAGCTTAACCTCCTTGGCCAGTTGAATACACTGGTCTGCTTGGATAAAGGGATCGCCACCGGACAAGGTAATGCCGGCTAAAAGAGGATTGGCGTCAAACTGGGCCATAATCTCTGCAATTTCCATGGTAAATCCACCAGTAAAGCTGTGGGTCTGGGGATTGTGGCACCCTTTGCAGCCATGGGGACAGCCCTGGGTCCATACCACCATGCGCAGCCCATCCCCATCAACAATGCTATCCTGAGTGCAAGGAGCAGCTAGTCTTATCTTCATCGCTCTCCCTCCTATATCTTGTTACTATTTTTGCTGTTACATGCCATGCTTAATTCTATCTCGCTCTTCTGCCAGCTTGGCATCATTCCAGCGGGTTTGCAAATCTCCCACTAAGTAGCCGGTAATTCTTCTAATCCGCTCAAAGGTTACCCCTTCTCCTTCACCAGTAATAGGTGAGGCTTTGCCTTCTTCTCTGCGACAGCTGTGATTTGGACATACATCCTTTATAACTCCAGTGTAGCCGCAAACCGGGTCTCTATCAACTGGGTGATTGATAGAGCCGTACCCAATATCATTTTCATACATAGCTCTGATCACTGCTTCGAAGGCCTCTAGGTTCTTAGCCGCATGGCCGTCCAGCTCAATATAGGTGATATGGCCTGCATTAGTGTACTTATGGTAGGGCGCTTCTATCTTTATCTTATCGATAGCACTGATACTATGCCACACAGGAATATGGAAGGAGTTGGTGTAGTATTCCTTGTCGGTGATTCCTGGTATTACTCCATATTTTTTGATATCCATTCGGATAAATCTGCCACTGAGGCCTTCTGCTGGACTAGCTAACAATGAAAAGTTTAGCTTAGCCTCCGCTGCCTTGTCGTCCAAACGCTTGCGCATATGACCCACAATCTTTAGTCCCAGCTCCTGAGCTTCTTGGGATTCTCCGTGATGCTGTCCCGTCAATGCTATTAATGTTTCTGCCAGTCCAATAAAGCCCATGGACAAGGTTCCATGCTTGATTACTTCCCTTATTTCATCGTTCCAACCCAGCTTTTCTGAGTCTAACCAAATCCCTTGACCCATTAAAAAGGGCATATTTTTTACCCGTTTAGTGGCTTGAATCTCAAATCTTTCCAGCATTTGCTCAATAATTAAATCTATTTTTTCATCCAGCAGCTGGAAAAATTTGTCCACATCTCCCTTGGCCTCCAGGGCTAACCTGGGTAGATTTAAGCTGGTAAAGCTCAAGTTGCCTCTGCCAGCAGTAATTTCTTTGCTGGGATCATATACGTTGCCGATAACTCTAGTTCGACAGCCCATATAGCCAACCTCTGACTCCATTCCCTTATCACTAAAGGGCTTGTTAAAGCTGGCATCCTGGAAGGAAAAGTTGGGGAATAGTCTTTTAGCACTAACCTTGATAGAAAGCTTAAACAAATCATAGTTGGGATCCTCTGGCAGATAGCTTACTCCCTTTTTAACTTTAAAGATGAGAATCGGGAAAATTGGATTTTCTCCGTTTCCTAGTCCCTGCTCTTGAGCTAAGAGCAAGCTCTTGGTAACTAATCGGCCCTCTGGGCTGGTGTCAGTACCAAAATTGATACTACTAAAAGGTACCTGGGCCCCGGCTCTAGAGTGCATAGTATTTAGGTTATGTATAAAGGCCTCCATGGCTTGGAAGGTTGTGCGCTCCGTTTCCGCGAGAGCATTCTTTGCTGCCACCTGCTGCAGTCTAACAAAATCTGTGGCTAGCTGGCTTGCCCCTAATTCCTTTAGCTTAGTTAAGCTGTCTAGAAACTGTTCCTCTACTGTAGCTAAGCTGGGGATCTGATCTGCCCTCTTTTCATGTAGCTTAGCTATTAGCTTATTTAACACCTGCTCTACATCTTTTTTGCGGGCAGGATAATCTTCAATTAGCTGGCTAAACTGTTTTCCCTCTTCTGCCACATAGGCTGGATCCATAGCCAAAGTAGCCCTTAGACCCGTAGCTTCCTCCGCCTGTTGACTGCAGTAGATGCTCATAGCTTCCGCCACTAGCTTGTCCAGCATCCAAAGCAGTTCCATGCCCTTGGCCAGATTTGCCCGATAGTTGCGCAGATAGGTTTTACGGACACCGGGGGCCATGCCATAATCAAAATTGGGGATAGACTGGCCACCGTGCTGATCGTTTTGGTTGGCCTGAATGGCAATGGCTGCCAAGGCTGTATAGCTCATAATATCCTGGGGTTCCCGCAAAAAGCCGTGTCCTGTACCAAAGCCTCCAGGAAAAAGTCTCAGGGGGTCTATCTGACAGCAGGTCAAGGTCAGCGTTAAAAAGTCCAGGTCATGGATATGAATATCTCCCTCTCGATGAGCAGCAGCGTGATCAGCAGAGAGAACATGGGACATGTTAAACTCCTTTGCACCAGTGGAGCCGTATTGGAGCATGGTACCCATAGCTGTGTTGCCGTTTACATTGGCATTTTCCCGCTTGTCGTTATTTTTCTCAGCTTCATCAAAGGTAATGCCATAGTAGGCCTTCATCAGACGGGTGTTTTTCTCCCGCACCCTGGTCCGATCCTCTCGATAAAGCATATATGCTTTAGCTAAGGTATGGGAATATCTCATTAACACTTTTTCTACAGTATCCTGCACAAACTCTATGTCAACTACATCAGTGTCTACACTCTTTTGTAGCTCATTTACAACTTCATCAGTCCAAAGAGAGGCCATATCTCGTTCGTCTACCTCTTTAGTAACCTCATGCCTTTTTTCTAAGGATAAGCTCACTAAGGCCTTATAGATTGCATCTGCAATCTTTTCCTTGCGAAAAACATTAAATCTTCCATCTCTTTTCTTAATCTTTTGAATCATTGATTCTCCCCCTAGATACTATTCATTATTTCCTTTGATAGATTCAGTAATTTCAATAAAGTTAGTTACATCCTCAAACTGCCGATAGACAGAGGCAAAGCGCACAAAGGCAACCTGATCTAAAACCTTTAGCTTGTCCATAACCAGTTGACCAACCGCTTCCACCGGAACCTCTTTTTCAAAGCGAGATCGCAATTCATCCTCAATTTCGTCCACAGCATCCTCAATAGCCTGATTTTCAATAGGTCTTTTCTCACAAGCCCGCAAGATTCCTACTAGTATTTTCTGGCGATTAAAGGCTTCCTTGCGCCCATCCTTTTTTGTGACAATTTGTTCCTCAATGCGCTCAAAGGTGGTAAAGCGCTTTTCACACTCGGGACATTTTCGCCTGCGACGAATGGCGCTTCCATCTTCAGAAGCCCTGGACTCAATCACTCTAGTGTCATCATTTTTACAGCCAGGACACCTCAAATCTTCTACCCCCCTCCCACCATATATAGTGTCTTGCGTCTTATTTTTTATTAAATCACACCATATATGCAAATGCAATAGGAAAAGAAAAAAATGGGAAGCTAGTCCCATTTTCATGTAAATTCACTCAGTTTGTATTATATCTGATATTTTTTAAGAATTTCTTCAATAAATTTGCCGTCTTGATAAAATAGCTCACCATCGGCATAGATTTTACCTCCAGTTCGCATATCACAAAGCATATCCCAATGGATAGCCGACCTGTTAAGTCCTCCTGATTCTGGGTAGGAGTCTCCAATAGCTAAGTGGATAGTACCCCCGATTTTTTCATCAAAAAGCATATTTCTTGTGAACTTTTGGATGCCGTAATTAGTACCTATTGCTACCTCTCCAAAATAGCGGGCCCCTTCATCTGTTTCTAGGAGGGCATGGAGCAAATCCTCTCCCTTTGTAGCTGTGGCCTTAATCACCTTACCCTGCTCAATTTCCAGATGGATTCCCTCTATTTCTTTTCCCATATAAATCCCAGGAAAGGAAAAGGTAATATTTCCATTTACTCCATCCTCAACAGGAGCAGTAAAAATCTCTCCGTCGGGAAAATTAGCTGTTCCATCACAGTTAACCCATTTTCGACCTGCCACCCTTACCTTCAGGTCTGTTCCCTGGGAAACTATGTGCAGCTCCTCTTTTCCATCTAAATATTTTATCCAGCGCTCCTGCTCCCGGCTAATGCTTTTCCACTGGGCCACTGGATCTTCTGCATCTAATAATCCAGCACCGTAGACAAAGTCTTGATACTCCTCTAAGCTCATCCCTGCCTCTTGAGCATCTGCTTGAGTGGGGTATTGGGTTCCACACCAGCGGATTTCTCCCGTGCCCATTTTTCTAGAAAACTCCTTGCGAGTTTCAGCATTTGCTCTAATACTTCTCTGAAGCTTCTCTGCCTCCACATTGCTGTTGGCTCTGGTATTTTTTGTTCCCCATGCAGTTAGATACACATCGGCTTTATCCACAATTAATTGGAATATACTGCTGGGCTCATTGAGCTGTTCCTCATTACCATATCTATATTGCTGCTCTTTTACTTCAGGTACACTGACAACCGTTTCCACCTTTCCACCAGCTTTGATAGCTTCCTTGGCCACTTCAACCATATAGGGTATAGCCACGTCCTCGCACTGAATAAATACTTTTTCTCCAGGCTTAATCTGAACCGAATATTGTACTAGTAGTTGGGCTAGTTTATTTAGCCTCTGATCCGCCACTTATCCATCACCTTCCTAATTTTTAGCTGTATTTTCGTAATACATTTCGAGTTTTTCCTCTCATTTCCTTTTTGGTGTGTGATTAATATCACTTCTTTCTTTGATATATGTCACGGTATTAAGATGGTATTTTTATTATTATGTGTTTAAGAGATACAGCTTAACCATTGGTTGAGCTGAAAAAAATTAAGATATTATAAGGAGGTCGTTAAAAATGTTTGAATCTATGTTTTGCTACCAGTGTGAGCAGACGCCAAAGGGCGGTTGTACAAAGGTTGGTGTATGTGGTAAAAATCCGGATATCGCCAGTCTTCAGGACATCACTATCCTAGGCTTAAAGGGTGTTGCTGCGTACGCTACCCATGCCCGAGAGCTGGGCTACACTGATCCTGAGGTAGATGCTATCACCCAAGAGGCCCTTTACTCTACCTTGACAAACTCAAATTTCAATCTCCAGGAAAACATACAAATGGCTTTAAAGGTGGGTGAAGCTACTGTTAAAGTTATGGATTTATTAGATAAAGCTCATACCCAGCGATTAGGTGTACCTGTTCCCGTCACCGTGAGCTCAGACAAAATTGAAGGCAAATGTATTTTAGTTACCGGTCACAACCTATTAGCATTAGAAGAGCTGTTAAAGCAAACAGAGGGCAAAGGCATAAACATCTACACCCACTCAGAAATGCTGCCTGCCCATGGCTATCCCCAGCTAAAGAAATTTGCCCATCTAAAAGGCAATGTGGGCAAGGCATGGCATGACCAGAGAAAGCTGTTTGAGTCCTTCCCAGGAGCTATTCTTGGCACTACCAACTGCCTAATGCCAATCCTCCGAGGAAACTATGCAGACCGCATGTGGACCTATGCTACCGCTGGCTTAGAAGGAGTTCCTAAGATCGAAAATGATGATTTTGCGCCGCTGATTAACAGAGCACTAGAGCTGCCTGTAGCTAATGTGGAATCTGATAAAACTATGAGCACTGGATTCCATCACAATACAGTGCTGGCAATAGCTCCTGAGATTATCGAGGCTGTAAAGGCTGGTAAAATCCGTAGATTCTTTACTATTGCCGGCTGTGATGCTCCCACAAAGGGACGAGATTACTACCGAGAGCTGGCTACCTCATTGCCTCAGGATTGCGTGCTTTTAACCACCTCCTGCGGAAAGTTCCGCTTTAACGATGTGGACTTTGGCCTAGTGCCAGGCACTTGCATTCCACGCTATATTGACCTGGGCCAATGTAACAACTCAGTATCTGCTGTGAAAATTGCCCTGGCCTTAGCCGATGCCTTTGATTGCTCTGTCAACGAGCTGCCTCTGAGCATAGTGTTATCCTGGTTTGAGCAAAAGGCAGTAGCCATTCTCTTGGGCTTATTAAGCTTAGGAGTAACCGATATTAGAGTAGGTCCTAGTGCCCCAGCCTTTATTTCACCAGGCGTACTAGAGGTTCTGCAAAAGACCTTTAACTTAAAGCTAACAGGAAATGCTCAAGAAGACTTGGCTGAAATGCTAGGCTAACAGGTAAGTCAAAAGGTCCGTTGATAAATTATCAACGGACCTTTTAAGCTAGCAACCATCAGTTGCATCAAATTTAATTTTTAACCAAATGTCCCTTGTCTTGGAGTAGCTTAGCACAGTATTCTATAATCTCACTTCGCTTTACAATCCCAATAAAAACGCCATTATCATCTACTACAGGTACAAAGTTTTGGGTTTTAGCCAAATCAATTAAATGCTCCATCTTAGCGTTAATGCTCACAGCCACATTTTGAAAATGATTTGGTACATCTGTCAGTAGGATTTTATGGGTATCCTCAAAGGTCAACCCTCTAGTATTTTTGATTTTCCAAAGTAAATCCCCTTCAGTAACTGTACTTATATATTTACCTTCCTCGTCAATGATAGGCACTGCCGAGTAACGATGGAATTCCATTTTTTCCAATGCTTGACGCATTGTATTTCTTGTAGACAATATGACCACATCTTGTTTAGGAGTGAGAAAAAAAGAGATAAGCATAAGAATACAAGCCCCCTTCCTAATTTATTTTTTAATTAATTCTGCCTATATTAAACAAATACCTTTGTGAATTTTGAAAATTTGCTAAAATATTTTTATTTTAAGTTAAACTATTTTTTTAGGATTGTGAATCTGTTAGGTATTTACATGCAGGAATTTGCGTTTTTATGCCGAAAAATCTGTATAGTGTACTTTTAAGGAGGTGAACCATGGCGAAATACTATTTCGCACTAATCGTTACAGGTTCCTTGTTATGGTTATTAAATGTAAAATTTTCCGCTGATAAGGAAAAGCTGAGTTATCATAACCGATTGCTGGGCTACGGTCTTCTACTAGCTGCTGTCTTTCCTGTCTTATTAAGCTTTTTTGAATTACCCTTTACAGTTGCCACTCTTTTTATGGTAGCTGTTGGCATGAGCTGGTCTCTACCTAAGCAAATTAAGAGTCAAATACCTGCTGAAGTAAATAGTGGAATAATCCATGCTGATACTCTTGAAACAAAGCAAGCGGAGCTAGCTAACAAACCACCATCAATAAATGTGGAACCATCAATTTTCTCTTCTGTTTATGCACCAGATTACCTAGATAATGTTACATACCCAACTTCGCCTTTGTCATCGGATATACAGGATTCCTTAATTGTCCAAGGCTTTAATGATTTTTCCCAAGGAAACCTGGTAGAGGCAGCAAAAGCCTTCCAGCAGGTTTGGAGTAATACTGCAGATTCTGACCTACTGAGTCTATTATATGCTCAATTACTGCAAATTTATCAAGAATTAGGCCAGTATAAAAAACTAATACTATTAGGCAAAAGGACTAAGCTGAAACTAGCTGTTAATGGTGAAAATGTCCAATTGAATGAAATGCATAAAAAAATCAGTCAAGATGTTGAGTTTTACCGTCGTTTGTTTATTCTTCTGGCAGTAAATGGCATCAGCCATATGCGATATAGTGCCATTCCAGATTATTTAAAACAGCAGGCACTAAAAGGATAACCATTAAAATTAGCTTAGGAGTGAGAGAATGAAAAAAGTAGTCAAATTATTAACTCCCCCGTAATTAGCATTACTAATGGTCGTGAGGTAGGAACAGTTTCTGACCTTGTAATCAACCCAGAGCAACGAACTGTGGAATTTTTACTAGTTAACCCCAGCGAGGAAAAGGCAACTGGAAATATTTCTGCTATTCCTTTTAAAGAAGCCCTGGGAGTTGGGGAATACGCAGTAACAATTGCCGATAGCAGCGCTTTTGTAGACTTGAGTAAGCTAAACATCGCTGCTGATCTTTTGGCGAAAAATGTCAAGGTAATTGATACTAAGGTATTGACAAAGCGCGGCAGAATGTTGGGTCATGTAACAGAGTATATGATTGATCAAGATACTGGCTCTATTCCCTTTGTCACTTTTAAAAATCAGGCCAATGAAGAGCTGGCTATTCCTTTAGACAGCATCTTAAGCTTTGGTCAACAGGTCTTGTTTGTGGTGGAAGAAATTGAAGATAAGCTACAAAAGCTAGATGGTATGTCTAGTGTAGAAGCAGAAAAAAAAAGTGAATCTGTAGCACCAGTACAGACAATAGATACAGCTGCTTATCCTCCAGTCCAAGAGGAAGTGGAAGAGGAAGTGGAAGTGGAAACCGAAATCCCAGAAGAGGTGGCTGAAACAGAGGTAGAAGCTCCAGCAGAAGAAACCTCCACATCATCTGTGGAGCTGTTTATTCAGAAACAAAAAAGCTTTTTAATCGGTAAAAAACTTAAGCAAGCTGTCACCGATAGCGAAGGAAAAGTAATCGCTCCTGTGGGGGCAACAATCACTGATGAAATATTTGAGCAGGTATATAAGTTAGGTCGGCAAAAGATAATTGAATTGACCATGATAGCAGAATAACAGCCATCTAAGAAATTCTACTATAATTAATTAGGAGGCTACTTTATTGGGGACTATTCAACCACCATATTCTAGAAGCAAAGCCGTGGCACTAATACTGACTGTGATGATGGTGGGAATTACTGTGGCAAGTTGGGGCAATATAATTAAGCATCCCCACACCTTACCAGCCAATATTTTTGCGCATAATATTTCCCTTTCCGACTATACATTAGAAGAGGCAGTTGAGCTGATGCAAGATAAGCTGCCCACTTCCATAGATTTGCTGTTAGCAGACGAAGAAGGAAATGTCTTATTCTCCTTCCCATTATCCCTAGCAGTTATAAATGGTAGCTACGACTGGGACTATTTTTACAATCGTATTTGGAATCTCTTAAACCCAAGTTTCAGGGAATTTTTAGCCTTAAACCTAAGCTTATTTCCTTCAAGAGTAGATATAAGTGTGCCTCTTACCTATGATCAAAATCTTTTAGTTCAGTGGTCAGAAAATGTCATCCAGCAACTACCAAACGAAGCAGCTGATGCCTTCATTGAGGTTGTTGACGGTAAGCCAGTAGCACACCCCCATGTCTATGGATATAATATCTCTCTAGAGGATATAGTTGCCAACACCCAAGAGGCATTAGCTAGTAATCTATTGATTCAGCCTAAAGTGATGCTGAGTTTAGATAGACCTGCAGTATATCTAGAAGATTTACCTGATTACAGCAATAATATAAGCTCCTTTTCCACCAAAGTTTCTAGTAATAGAAACCGAACCGAAAATGTGATATTAGCTAGTCAGCTTATCAACGGCCAGGTGGTAGAGCCCGGTCAAACCTTCTCTTTTTTAGAGATTGTGGGTAAAGCCACTGCTGAGAGGGGTTTTAAGCCTGCAACAGTAATTTTTCAACAGCAAGCTATCACTGGCATAGGTGGGGGAATTTGTCAAGTTTCTAGCACTCTTTATCAGGCTGTACTCAGAGCTAAGCTACCTGTTGTGGAAAGAAGAAATCATAGTCTACCACTAAATTATCTGCCAATTGGTTTTGATGCCACCGTGTCTTATGGCAATGTGGACTTTAGGTTTAGCAATCCCTTTTCCTACCCTCTGATTATAACCAGCTATATGGAAAAAGATAATTTGTGGGTAAACATCTTTGGCCCAGAGCAGCATGAGATTCCTAGTGTGGAAATAGTTGCCAGAAATATCCAAATCATTCCTCCTCCAACTCGTACTATTTTAGATTCTCAGCTGCCTAAAGGTATGGAAATAATTGAAAATAAGGGAAGCAACGGCTATAGGGTATCCATTTACCGCCTAACCTATGATAATGGAGAAGTGCTAGAGGAAGAGCATATATCTAGGGATACATATACACCTGTACCAAGAGTCGTCAGAGTTGGCACAGGGGATACTATTACTAAAAAGTAGCCAGTAATAAATTGGCTGCTTTCTTTTTTGGAGGTGTTAACCATGTCTATTCACGTAGTAACAGATAGCACATCTTATATCCCTGTGGAGCTGAGGAAAGAGCTAGACATATCTGTTGTTTCACTGAGTGTTATATTTGATACTGACAGCTATTTAGAGGAAACCCTATCCCATGAAGAATTTTTCCAAAGATTAAAACAGAGCAAAAAAGTTCCCACCTCTTCCCAGCCTGCTGCAGTAGACTTCTACAAGGTTTTTGAGCAACAAGCAAAGGAAAATAATGGAGTTGTTGGCGTGTTTATCTCTTCCTCGATGAGTGGCACCTTTACTAGTGCCTTGACAGCCAAACAAATGGTGCTTGAAAAATATCCCTCTGCTCAGATAGAGCTAGTAGATTCACGCTCTAATTGCATGGAGCTGGGATTTGCTGTGCTAGCTGCCGCTAGAGCAGCTCAAGGAGGAGCAGCCCTGTCAGAGGTAGTAGCTGCTGCTAACCAAGTAATAGCAACTAGCCGATTTTTGTTTACTCCCGACACCCTAGCCTATCTTAAAAAGGGGGGTAGAATTGGAGGTGCGTCAGCTCTTCTAGGCTCTCTGCTTCAGATAAAACCAATATTAACTGTTGTAGACGGAAAAACTGAGGTTTTTACAAAGGTGCGCACTAAAGCAAAAGCCATCTCCACAATTGCCGACACCTTTTTAAAGGATGTGGAGGAAAAAGGCTTTGGGGATGGAGTTATTCACCATATTGACAACCAGCAGGAAGGTCTCCAATTAGCCGAGAAACTATCTAGTAAGCTTGGAAGAAACTTGCCTCTTTGTCCCATAGGCCCAGTAGTAGGATTACATGTGGGTCCAGGCTCCCTGGGCATAGCCTATTACACTAAAAAATAGCTTTGCTTACCACAACTAAATAAGCCACTGGAGTTTCCTATGAGAAAGCAGGACTCCAGTGGCTTTGCTATTGTTCACCCCAAGGTACATCCCTCTGGAGTACATCTTACTCCCAGCTGCTGCTGGATCCTATCAATGCGTTGCTGATAGTCTGTCTGTTCCTCTGGCTTTAGCTGATGGATGTTTAGCAAAGCAATATAGTTGGCAGTTTTAGCACAGGTTTTTAATAGCTCCACACCAAGCCAAGCATCTCCTTTAATGGGTGTATAGCATTGATTGATGACCTTTTCATATTGGAGCGCCAGCTCTAGAGCCTTCTCTGCCATATCAAGAGGTATCTCAATAGCCCGACTAGGGTCGGCACCTAGTTTAGCTGCCTCTAAATATATTGCTACATCTTCTTCACCCAGCTTGATAAACTCGGCAGCTAGCTCATCAACTCGGTTGCTCAGCTCCTCTAAGTAATTAGCTTTTGTACTACCCTCTTTTCTTTGAGACACCTTTGCTGTCAAGCCTAATAGGGCTGCACCTAACGCTGCCGTAACAGCTAATGCTGCTCCTGCACTTGGTATTGGCTTTGAGGAATTTATTTTATTTAGAAATTCCATCATCTCAATCTTATGTAGGTTCATCCTTCTCTCCCCCCAAAATAATATTCCCCTAATTAAAAGCTATTTTTTGGCTTTAATAGCTTCCCCTTGGTCTTTTAAAGATCTGGCATATCTCATCAGACACTCAGCCAAATGTTCTCTTATAGGCTGGGGAAGATTATCTGATATTTTTTCCTGCCAAGCCTCCTTTTCCTCAGTTAGCTCCCCTTCTGCTAAATAGCTCCAGCTGTACTGGGGCACAGAAAACAGGTATTTGCCGCCTATCAAGCCTACAGAAAAACCACTGCCTTCAGTAATAATAATCTTAAAGCTCCCATAATCCCCCACCGGGTCCGATACTAATATTTTAGTCTCAATCATCAAAAAACCTCCTACTTTAATTATCTCTAGTCATCCATAGCTTATCTCAAGTATAACCTAGCTATACACTTTCATAAAGGGTAAGCCGGTTTAATTCCAGCTAGCCACAAAGAAAAAAATAAATAGCTATTGAATAATTTCCAGGCTATAGTATAATTAAATTATACCCCTTGGGGGTATATCTGTAGGGACTGGAGGTTTTTTTTGTGCATAAAAAAGTCTATATAAAAACAAATCGAATTTTTACTCCTCTTCGGCGATACGGATGGATATTTACCTTAGTAGTTGCACTAGGGGGTTTATGGTATCCCAAGCTAGGTCTACTGGTGATAGGTGTCATGCTCTCCCTTACTCTGGTGGGTTTTTTTAAAGGCAGGTATTGGTGTGGCAACTACTGTACCCATGGCAGTCTTTATGACCTGATTACTCTGCCCATTAGTGCAAATCGGGAAATTCCTAAACTCCTCCGCACCCCCTGGGCAGCTCTACTAATGCTTTCTTGGTTCATCCTCATGTTTGGCTCTAGACTTCTGGAGGTTTTTAAGCTTTATGGCTCTGCCTCCTTTATTGACCAGCTAGGGTACACCTTCGTCATCACTTATCTGGTGGTTACAGTAATTGGCTCGTTGCTGGCAGTCTTTATTAGTCCTCGCACCTGGTGCTACATTTGTCCCATGGGCACCATGCAGCTGGGGGTATATAAGCTTAGCAAGCTTTTGGGAGTAGCAGATAAGCACGATGAAAAAATTCTCTTAACAGATCCAGATGCATGCAAAAAATGTGGCAAATGCGCCAAGGTTTGTCCCATGCAGCTAGAGCCCTATAAAGAGATAGAAAGTACTGCTCATCAATTAGACAATCAGGCGTGTATTCGCTGCTCAACTTGTGTGACTAACTGCCCTGCAGCCATTCTTCAGCTTTCCAAGAAAATCTAGTTTAAAATGAGAAAAAGTCAGCATATCACTGATGCCATGCTGACTTTTCTCTATTTCAGATTAACTGGGGGGGCAGTATAATCAACTAAAAGGAATAGCTACCATCATTGCCGATCATAATTCTGCCATCTAAGTAGAAGGTATTTGCATAGCCTAGCTCTGCAATTTTATCCACCACACCTGCCGCTCTAGCTCCGGCGGCACAATGGATAAGTATCGTGGTAGATTTATCAGCAGGCAATAGATTGGCGATAGCTTTGGGATCTGCCATTATCCTAGTATCCTGGATATGAATAGAGCCCCTTATAGCTCCCGTTGCTCTTTCTTGATCATTCCGCACATCTAATATGACAACATTACTTCCAGCCATTCGCTGTTGGAACTCGGTAGGACTAAGCTTGCGATTAGGCTTTCCGCCGGTAATATCAAAGCTTCCTCCTGCCGCTGCAGCTCCAAACATGGGGTATCCGGCAGCCTTCCATGCTGGATTCCCTCCAGCCAGCACCTTGACATCCTGGTAGCCTCTGTTAACTAACAGATGGGCTATATAGTGACTTTTGTGACAGAAGAAGCCTCCACAATAAACGATAATCTCAGTTTTTTTGTCCACTGGAACAGCTTGTAAGTACTTCTCCATAAATATCCGATCATCCATGTGTACTGCAGTAGGAATATGGCTCTCAAAGTACACATTAAAAGGTCTAGCATCGATAATTAGGAAGGGTTTAGCTTTGACATCGTTAACCCGTTCTGTAGTAATTAAGGTGGCCACGTATTCAGGTGTGGTCACATAGTAGTTTCTCGCTTCTGTCCAAAAATCTGTGCCTTCTTGATAGACATGGACATTGGTGTAGCCTAAGGCTATAGCTTTATTAGCTGAGCTAGGACTTAGGTGACAATGTAATCCACCACAATAAAAGATTATCATTTTATTCTTGTCTGCTGGTAGCAGGTGGGCATACTGATCGAATTGGGCATCTGGAATATTTATAGAACCATTAATATGAGCTTCCTTGAATCTAGCTGGGGGTCGAGAGTCCACCAGTACAAATGTCCAATCTGGAGCATACTGGTCATAGGAGGTTCTCTGTTGGCTGATATCACCGTTTATCCTCATTAGATTCATCAAATAGGCTGTATCTATATAGCTCAGATGGGGCTCAATAGGTACGTTATTGCTTTCTTTAGGAGGTGCTACTACCATGTAGGGCGACAGGTCTATCTTCTTATCTACACTGGCTACTGGTGGTGGCACGGCCACTGTGGGTACAGTAGTACAGCCAACCATAGTACTGGTCCAGATAAAGATTATTAACAGCAAAACACTTATTTTTTTCACCCTATTTCTCACCTTTATTCACTCCCTTCTTTTACCTATATTGTTTCTTCTTAGCGAGCAACAGCTCCAGTTGCTCAATAATACTGATTAGCCAACTAGTTATTTCTATAAAGATGGACAAAGCTCCAATCTCTTCTAGCTTAGCTTTAAAATCCTTAAGCCAATCAAAGTGCTCTGTAATAAAGGTATGCACCTCTTCACCTGAGTAGTTTACCAAGAGGAAAGCTAGTAGCTCTATAAGTATTGTCAAGTGATCCGGCATATTTTTAAATTCTGCTGGTATCTCTAAGCCTAAGGTTTTTAAAAGATGACTGATATGGATTGCCGAGTCTCCCATCAAGTATCCCTTCTGCTGAGCTATATTTAAGTTGGCACTTTTGTCAGTAGTCCAAATCTTGTATATTGACTCTATAGGCAATGCCGCTCTCCCATGTCCAGCCATCATTGTACGCATATATTCTTGCTTATATTGGGCAAGCGGGGGTAGTTGATCAATCGGCCTTTCCCCTAAATCCCGGAAAGAAAAGTGGGCTTGCTCAAGTAAAAGCTTTAGTCTGCTGTGTATGACCCCAGTAGTGAGCTGGCGATGAAACTCCTCATCAGGAAATTTGTAAAAATCAGCAATAATTTGCAATGCCTCGCCAAGGGCTTCCACATTTATCTCATTATGTGTATTCTGGGTCATTTGTAACACCCCTCGCCAAATCTATTTTGCGCCAGCCGCTGCATTACTTCCTATATTGGGAGTCTCAGCTCCTTTGTGTCCAAGGGGAAACTTGGCCTCAGCCCATAATCCTAGAAAAATTGATCCCCCAATAGTACCTATGAAAATAGCAATCTCAGGCCACATGGGCAAGTAGGAGTACTGCTGTACCATGGGTGTCCCCGGAACAACTCCCATAGGAATAAGCTGTCCTGCGATTACCATGTTGTAGTGCATGAAAAACATTCCAATCATAGTGGCAACACCAGCCTGAAATACTCTTTTAGGAGCAAATTTTTCGCCTGTCATAATGAGGAGGAAGGGAATGATCAAGCCTATCCCGATTTCCATTAGCCAAAAGTTAACCATTAGCGGCCCATTTATCAAAAGCATAGCAGCTTCATATTTGCCATAAACTCCACCGTACAAGTTGGCAATCATTCTCCAGCCAGTAAATAGGGCTACAAATCCAATTAGAGTAGCCATTATTTTGCCTGTAATGGGCAGCAAGCTCTCCTGGTTATTGCCGTGCTTCTCCCTGCTGTCAGCTATATATAAAACTACTGCCAAAAGGGCTGCTCCTGACAAAAAGGCTACCAACAGCATGTGAATTGGTATAGCTGCTCCTTGCCAATAGGGTCGGGCATGGACGTTGCCAAACACTGCACCCAGGTTTGTAACTGCTACCATTCCCGCAAAAAGAGTCAGTCTGCTAAATGCTAGCACTTTTTTGTCTTCTCCTTTATACATCATGTATACTGTAACAAAACGCAAACCCAGATATACTGAATAGAGGAATCCCATCCACCATATTCCAGACATCAGATTAGGGGAAAGTGCTATCCAAATCATATTTAATGGGTTTCCTAGCTCTAAGCCAATGGCAGCAAAGCCCATGATTATTGAGATGATAGCCAGAGCTAATGCCCTTTTGGAAATGGATTTAAATGCGGGTATCTTAAAAACGTACCATAAGCCTGCCATCATAGTTAAACCCACGCTGGTTGCTGCAAAGAATAGGTAGTTGGCAATAAGCATTCCCCAAGGAACTGCATCACTTGTTCCCATGGCATCTTCACCCTTTACAAACACCATTGCGGCTCCGGCTAGGCCAATCAATATCATGAATATGGCCAGTAATCGCCATTTGTCCTTTTGCATATTCTTACCTCCTCTCTATTTTTTTACATAGAATATCCGGGGTTTAGTTCCTTTTTCCGGTATTAGCTGGTAAACGCTTTTCTGGGCTATCAGTCGACTTATTCTACTATTAGGGTCATCTAAGTCACCAAATACCCGTACCTCATTCATGCAGGTGCTGGCACAAGGAGGCTCTTCTCCCTTTTCCACGTATCCTGCACAGAATTTACACTTTTCTGGTACGTGCTTTCTCTTATCCATAGTTCTGACACCATAAGGACAAGCTAGCATGCAATATTTACAACCGATACATTTTCTGTGGTCTACTAGTACTATTCCATCAGAGCGCTTATAAGTAGCTCTGGTAGGACAAACCTGTAAACAAGGGGGGTTATCACAGTGCTGACACTGGACTGGTACTATTTCCTGTTTAACTCTAGGATAAGTACCTTCCTCTCTAAATTCTAAACGATTAAAAGCCATCTCTGGTGGCAGCTGCCATTGCATTTGACAGGCAATACGACAAGCGGCACACCCTGTACAGCGGGAAGCATCAATTAACATGCCATAGCGGGCCATGCTACACTACCCCCTTTCTCACTGTTACCACAACTTCTTGACCCATAACACTTCCCGCAATAGGTTCAACCATAGCAGGAATAAAATCATTATAGTTTAAGCCTTTACCATAGGCAGTTTTAGCTTTGCTGGAAAAACCGCCGTATGCAGAAGGAATCCAAACACAATCAGGGTGGAGGAGCTCGGTAACCTTTACCTGAATCTGCTTTTTAGCCTTTGGAGATTCAACCGTTACCGTATCGCCGTTTTTAATGCCTAACTTATCTGCTTTGCTTTTGTTCATCCACATCCAGGTGCCATTATAGGCATCCGAGATGGCCATCAGGTAGGGATTGTTGCTGGTCACGTGATGGGAGTGCCAGGGCTGCTTACCATGGATAAGTCGGAACTGATTATCCCCTGTCGGTTCAACCATAGGAGCAATCCAACGGGGTACCCCACTAAAGCCATGCGCCTTATACATACCCACGGAAAACTCTACCTTGCCCGATGGAGTCCTCAATGAAGGTTTTACTCCTTGGAAGGGAAAGGCTGGTTTCATCTTTTTCTGAGGGAATTCCAAGCATCCCGCTTCTTTAAGCCTTTCGATAGAGATATTCAGAGGCTCGATCATGGCCGCTACCTGCTCTTCTACAGTAAAGTCAAAGTACTCCTGGGCGCCGATTTTTTCTGCCAAGCCCTGCATTATCTCTAACAAGGGCTTAGTGTTGTAAATAGGCTCTATTACCTGTTGCCTCCAGGCTATCTGAGGGTTATCATGGGTAATATGTCCACTAGTTGATACGGGCAGCTCAGTGCGCTCCAAGAAATAGCTTTCGGGTAGCACGTAGTCAGCTGTATACAAGGCAGTCTCATTCCAATCAATAGGAATTACTACCACCAGGTCAGCATTTTTCATCTTCTTCTGATATTCTGGGTCTGGGCTAGTGCGCAGAGGGTTGTAATGGTATATAAACAGCGCCTTTACCTTGCCCTCCTCTACTAAGGTGGGAACAATCTGAGGAATGCCCCTGCCTGGTTCTACAGTAGGATATTTACCCTCTACCCCCGCACCATCAACTCGACTTCCTTTTTCCTTCTCAGGAGGCTTAACTTTTTCAAGCTGGCCAAACTCTACCTCAGCAGTGGGCAGCAGTCCTCCAGGCTTAAACATATTGCCTAGTAGAGCATTGATTACTACGTTCATTTGCGCCTGCTGCACACTGTTTTTATAATGGGCATTTAAGCCGTGATACCCTGTTTCTAAAAATGCCCTTGGGGCTGCCGCAGCCATTTCTCTGGCTATTTCACGTATTTTTGCAGCAGGAATCCCCGTAAGCTCTTCTGCCCATTCGGGTGTACAGTTGGCATTAGCTTGCCAAAACTCATCAAAACCCTCTACAAACTCCCTGACAAATTGAATACTATAAAGATTTTCGGTAATTAGTACATGGGCTAAGGCTAAGAAGAAGGCCAGGTCGGTTCCAGGCTTTATGGGAATCCACTCATCAGCAACTACTGCCAGCTCGCAGTAGCGAGGATCTACTACAACTAGCTTAGCACCCTTTTCTTTGCCCTTTAATACCTTGTTCATGCCGTTGGGAATAATCCCTCCAGCAAAGTTTCTTCCCACAAATAGCATATATTTGGTATTTTCATGGTCTCCAAAGAGGTTCTGCCCCACCATGCGGGGCCAAACATTTGTCTTAGAGCTAAAACAGGTGGCATAATGGGTGATATAATTGGGTGATCCTAAATAATCTAAAAAGATGTCAGCGTACTCCTTGCCACGAACTCCATGCTCCATCCAAACCACCGAATTGCCCGAGTGCTGACTTACTATTTGGTTTAGTTTTTCGCCGATTTCGGTGAAAGCTTGCTCCCAGCTAATGGGCTCAAATTCCATTTCCCCTACTCGCTTCATTGGCTGGGTCACTCGATCCGGATTGTAGACATCTGCAATCATCCCATGTCCTCTAGCACAAATCCTGCCCTTGCTTTTAAGATGAATTGGATGTCCCTCAGCCTTCCATATCCGTCCATTCTTTACAAAGACGTACATTCCGCACATATTAGAACAGCCGTTACATAATGTAGATACCTTGTTAATCTCCGATTCTTGAGCTGCCTGGCTATAATCCTTTAGACTAAAATACATCGGTGCCGAACTGGCAGCTACCGTAACTGCTGTAGCTTTTAAAAAGCTTCGTCTAGTGATTTTTTGCATAATTCCACCCCTTTCCTTTCCCTGATTGACATTTTTCTATTAGAATGAATAATCCTATACTAGGATTGGTTGCTTTAGCTTCAGCCACCGGCTTCAATAGCCTGGAGCTTAGTAACTACTGTGGGCAGATTCTTCCACTCACACTCTACAGGCAATACCGGAAATCCTTGGGCGTAGTTTTCATCAGAATAGCACTTGACCCAAGCACATTTGGTAGGCTGCACTCCGATAATTTCTACTTTACTAGTCCAGGCACTCATTCCACCATTTAACGCAGTTGCCTGATATCCTAATTGACTTAGCAGTCTAGCCCCTTGATGAGCAGAATTGCCCGTGTAGCAAATCACTACAATTTTTTTCTGTGGAGATAGCCTTTGCAAGCTATCCATAGTCATCAAATCACCTCTGGGAATATTGACTGCTCCAGCAATATGTCCTTTAGCATAGTGCTCTGCCGCTCTGATATCTAATAGTAAATAATCTGTATTGCCACCTTCAACTAATCCCAATAATTCTACTGCATCTATGTGCAATTGAGCTTGCTGTGTAATTATTTGCTGATTTCTTGCTATCAGAAGCTGGTTCAAATCATTTCCCACTATACCTTCACCAAGAATAGCAGGTAAGCTATAGGTACCACTTAGGGTAGTCATTTCTGTAGTAACAGGCTTATCCAGCACATCACAGCTTTCTGGAGCTTTATTAAGCCAGCCATCCATCCCATTGCTCAACACTGCTACATCAAATCCCAGCATGCCCCAGAAAGCAGCAGTCTGATTTGCTTCTGCTCCCATTTGGCTAACAAGGACAATTTTTTTATCCCGGGGCAGTTTGGCTATCTGCTTCTCCTGTCCAGTGGTAGCAAAGGGAATATTAACAGCTCCTGGTATACTTCCCTTTAAGAAAACATCCTGAGGTCGGAGATCTATAATATAGTAATTTGGATCTGGTCGCATAATTATCTTTTCGAAAATTTCGCTTGCTGTCATAATCTCGATTAGTTCTCCAGCTAGGAAATCATAAGTGGCGGTTAATAATTGGGCTGCCAAGTCTCCCTCCTGACTAGCTTGAGGTTTCTCTGTAGCAGGTAAGTTAGCCTGCTGTTGTCCGCAGCCTGCTATTGCCAGAAGAAGAGCTAATACTAATAACAACATCCAAAACTTTTTTGTTTTCACTTTAGCACCTCCCTAAATATTTTTTTCCAACTGCCTTCCCCAGTCTCACCAGCCCCCTTTTACGGTAATACTATTTTTTAAAATGCTTTTATTTTCAGTATATTCGCTATATATAAGATTTTACCTCCCTTATCTTATTATAAATATATTTTATATTACGTTAGAAATTCTTCGGTATAGCTAAAGGGTTTTACTATAACTAAGTATTGACATTGGCAAGATGATTATTTATTTCCGCTATTACTAAGAATTGTGTTTTCCAATTATCCTCCTTGTGCTATACTGAAATTGGTTAACAATATAGATTTAGTTTGATTATATTACTTAATTAGGAGGTAAGCTTTGAAATGATTTCTCCAGAAAAAATAGTAGCCCTTAGAGAAAAAAATAATCTTACCCAAAGTCAGCTTAGCAACCTACTAAACTTACCCCAAAGTTATATCCAAAGCATTGAAAGCGGACAAAAAAAAGTTAGCTTAAAGGCAGCTAGCAAAATTATTGAATATTTTAATGTTTCTGAGGAAGAGTTATTAGACTTGGATTGGCAAAATGAGCTCACCCAATACCTAGGGGATAAAATAAGGGCCTTGCGGGAAAGTAAGGAAATGAGCTTAGCTCAACTAAGCACCTTAACTGAGCTTTCTGTCTCTTATCTAAGTGAGGTTGAACGAATGGAAACTATTCCTTCTCTAGGCACCTTGCGCCAAATCGCCGATGTGTTTAATATACCTATTAGCCTATTTATAGGAAACAAACGAAAATCAAATTTAGTGGTAGAGAAACTCAAGCGAGCTAGAACGTTAAAGGGTCTATCTCAAAAGGATTTGGCTGCTAAAGCCCAACTTTCTCCCGGCTTAATCGGACAGCTGGAAACTGGCAAGGTTCAGGCATCACTTAAAACCTTAGAAAAAATTTGCGGTGTCTTAGGCGTCTCTGTGTGCGCATTGATCTTAGAGCAGGAAGAGGTGGAGGAGATAGTAGGTGCCTTAAGCCCCGAGCTTAGAGAACTCCTTTATCAGCCCCAAGTCCAGTCTATTTTAGGCTCCACCTGCACCATGTCGGAAGATAAGCTAAAATTAGTCTTAAATTTTATTGCCATGCTAAATAACCCTGAACTCAATTAGAGTCCAGGGTTATTTCATCTCATCTGAAACTTTTGTGACCTTATTGCCTTGCCTTACTTATCTCCCTCTTCAGGCACAATACAGATAAAGACAAAGGGCTCTTTACCTTGGTTACTGAATTGATGGATAGCGTCTCCAGGCACATAAGCAAAGGATCCTGCCTGCACCTCATAATCAGTGCCATTGATATGTAGCAAGCCATTGCCGCCAGTTACATAGCCTATATGGGGCCAGGGATGAGAGTGTTTGGGAGTATAGCCTCCCTCTCCCAGCTCAAACAGCCTCATTACATAGCCTTGCCAGCCCTCAGTAGGAGCTATCAACACCTTTTTTAATACGTTCTTTACCTGGTCTGCCTCTACCTTTACTCCCTGAGCCTTATCAATATGAGATACAATCACCGGAACACCTCCTCTAAAAATTGAGATATTTCTTTTTAATATGTATTAACTAAATTGATTCTATATGTTTATCAAATATCCTCTCTGTTATCCTATGAAGCATCAGGTGACTCTTGCGAAAGCTCTTCGTCAGGCTTTAATAAATCTAGCTCGTGAACAAATATCAGCCAGCCTAAGTCCTCATGAAAGCCCAAACGACCAACTGCGCTAACCATTAAATTGGGCTCTTCCCGTTGTAATTCCTCTAGCCCTGACTTGACCACTCCATTATAAGCTATTGCAATTATATGAGATCCCCTTAGCTCAACCGCCTCTAATCGCATGCTAGTTTGACCCATTATAGGATCGTAGGACAGCTGTTCAATCTGGGCCTTTGAAAGACTTACCCAGTCTCCCACTTCTCCATGGCTTAAAGCTGCCGACACACTACTGTGAGTTGCTGGCGAATTACAGCCTGAAATCATTAAACCCAATACAATGATTATCATAAATAAATTTTTTCTAGACATAAGTTTCCATCCTTTCTGACAATATAAATTAATTATTACCAGAAATGCTAAACATATGTACATTTGTGCAGTCTTAGTTTACTTTTTTATCTCTTATGTGTTACAATTACTATAGTTCAAGTTGATAGGTGGGCGTATCACGTTTAATTTATCCCTTCTCAAAAAATGTAGCCTATTTTTTTAGGATAAAATAAGTTAGTGGAGCTCCAACCCCATTCTTGGCAATACCTAATTTTGAGGAGGATTTTAAAATGTTTCAAGACAAAACCCTAGCCTGTCGTGATTGTAGCGCCCAATTCACCTTTTCTGCCTCTGAGCAAGAGTTCTATGCGGAGAAGGGATTTACCAATGAGCCTAGTCGTTGCCCCCAGTGCAGATCTGATCGCAAAAGAAATTCTAACAGCGGCGGTGGATTTAAACGCGGTGGCGACAGACCCCAGAGAGAAATGTTTGCTGCAGTTTGTGCCGAGTGTGGCACAGATACTAAGGTTCCCTTTCAGCCTAGTGGCGAAAAACCTGTTTACTGCAGAGATTGCTTTACTCAAAATAAGAGATTCTAGATAAAGAAATAAGGCTTACACACAGGATGCCGCTACTAAGCAACCTTGGTGTAAGCCTTTTTTTACTATCCTCCTGAAGGACTGACCTGATGGCGACTTTAGTATATACCGCTGTAAATTTAGGCCGTTCCTTTTGAAAGGGGTAAGTAATGACTATTGGCCACTTATATTTGGGAATATTAGTATTACAGCAGAAATAATATCTAGTTGCCATCAGGTTTCTACCTCAGGCCCTTAAGGTCTAGTGACATTAAGGCATATTTCTGTTTCCTTGGGGGTGGAAACTAGAAAGCTTAATCTAATACTGAATGCTTAATAACGTGAATGCTCTCTGGAGCTATCTGTAGCCTTACTCTACTTCCCACAAAGGGTTTCTCAGTTAAAAACTGAGCCTTGTCTATTACTACCTTCAAAGGAAAGCTACAATCTACTGTCAGCTTATATTGAAATCCATAGGGAGATATTTTCTGAACCTCTCCCTGGAATGTATTAGCTTTTTCTGCTCCCGGATTTAAAGCTACCTCTTCTGGACGAATGAAAAGCTGCACCTTTTGACCTATAGCTATTTTATCGGTACTATTTTTTTGTGCAGCTGATATGACATGACCTTTTTCTAGTTTTATTTCTAGATTCTCTCCAGCCTTAAGTATTTCTCCCATTAACTGGATATCAGCACC